>JAEWSV010000618.1 GCA_023398155.1 Spirochaetota bacterium | reverse complement strand
CGACTCGTGATTGGCGTTGGTCGCGATCACGGTCGCTCCGCGCGTATCGGCCCTCTTGAGGGCTTCGGCGAGGCGAACCTGGTCCGCCCACGAAAACAACACCTCATTGTATTTGAGGAAGCAGTTCTGGTTATGCAACACGGTATACGGTGGATCGGCGAAGATCAGATCGCCCGTTCCGGCCGAATCGATCATCTCCTCAAAGTCGGATTTGATGAGCGTTGCCGCTCTCAACGCGCGCGACCACTCCTGGAAGTCATCATTAGGAAGGACGACCTCGGTCTTGGTGCCGATGGGGACATTAAACTCACCTTTTCGGTTCACCCGATAGAGCCCATTGAAACAGGTCCTATTCAAGTAAATAAACTGAATGGCTCGCTCCAGCGGATCGGTAACCCTCATCCCGCGGATGGCATAGTAATAGCTGCTCGAATGTTTTTGCTGCATCGCCTGGAGGCCCTCGACGATTGACCGCCAATGATTCTTCACTTGCCGATAGACGTTGATCAGCTCTTCATTACTATCTGACAACGTAGCGACCTTCGGCCGAAGCGAGGCGAATATTGAACCGCCGCCAAGGAACGGTTCAAAATATCTTCCCTGAAGGTCGCTCGGGAACAAGCTTTCTTCTTTCCGTACGAGCCAACGCTTCCCGCCCGCCCATTTCAAGAACGGGATGAGAGGGCGAACGGCTTCCTTCGGCGACATCGTATTTTTAACCATGAATGAATCCCATCGTGCCTCAAACCATCCCTATCAAGGCATTCGCTTTCGTACTCGGTATCAGCACGTACCGCATCTTGCTCTCGCTTGCCATCTGCCGGGCATAGGCGACCTTGGCTTGGGTGACCGGATCGTCCAGGAGGTGCTCCCCCTTGATCTCCACGATGAGGAAGCCGCCGTCCTCCAACTCGATGAGGAAATCCGGGTAATACGATCGGAGCGCGTTGGAGACGGGATCGGTATAGTGCACGAAGAACTCGGTCTGGCCGGCGGTGAGCATGCCCGTGAACCAGATATTCTTGATCCGCTCGTTCGGCAGGTTGAGCTTGAAGAAATCGTATTCAGGAATGGAATCAAACCCGTAACCGGAAAGATGAAAGCTCTTGTCGGCGAAGGGGCGGTACTCTGGAGCGCTCTCCACGGCGAAACGCGCGGGATCGATTCGAACTTCGTATCCTTCTTCGCCGTCCGGCGGATCTTTAACAAGGCGCTTAGGCACTACGTGCTCTTTGCCCTTGAGCTCCTCTATCTCGTATAGCTCTTTGAAGAGCCGCGGGATCACTACTTCGTAGAGGATGGAGTTAGCCAGATTTACCCACTTCAAGATGCGCGGGATGCCTTCGGTGGAACGTTCCAGGATTTCTTCGACGCGAAGGGGACTCATGTTCAGGTAGCGCGCTATCTCGCTCACGAGTATGATTTCTGAGTACTCCGCGTCCTCGCGGAGAGAAGTCAAGTCACGCTCCGCGCCCCGCGCATGCTCCAGGTCGCGGAGATCGTGCGTCGTCTCGGTGATCCGATACCTGGTCGTATCTATCTCGTCCAGGCCGAGGGAGAAGCCGTCACGCACCGGTTTCTCCACCAGCTCGTAGCGGGTCTTCTTCTCCACGATGTTGACGAAGACCGGAGGCTGCCGCACCTTCACGAGGACCGTCTTCCGGCCGTCGTCGGGCCTGTCCTCGAACTCGTCCATGGAGATGCGGAAGTTGGATTCCAGCTCCTTCTTCAGAATCTCGTAATTGTCGGCTGAGAGGAAAACGTGTCCCTCCTGCTGGACTGCGGTGATGGACCTGAGGCAGCGCATCGTTGCCTGGAGGACGAAGATCTTGGACTTGGGCTGGCGGAACAGGGCCACCGAGAAGAGGGACCGGCAGTTCCAGCCTTCCTTGCCCTTGCCCACGAGGAGGATGAAGCGCTTGACGGAATCGCCCGAGTCCAGGGCTCGGAACTCGCGGATATCGTCCGCTCCCGTGAGCTTCTCGTCGCCCACGTTGACGAGGATGGACGAGGAAGGCAACCCGAGCGAAGCGACCACCTTCTCCACCTGGGGCTTTAGTTCCTGCTGAAGTTCCTCGATGGTCGCGGCGAAGATGGCCATCTTGGGCAGCATGCCCTCGTAGCGCCGGTCGCCGTGCTCCTCCACGAAGCTCGTGATGGCGTTCTTGATAAAGGTGAGGGATCGGGCGTTATCGACTCTCGTCACCTTCGCGGTCTTGAGGTACCTCTTCCCGATAGCGTCCTTGAGCGAGAAGGCGTAGACGACCTCGCTCATCAGCTCGTTATCGACGTAGGGCGTCCCGGTGAAATTGTAACAGGCCACGACCTTGGTCCCGGTTGCCTCGAGCTCCTTGGCCAGGCTGTCTATGGTGAGCCTGAGGCTCGTCTTGTCGTGCGCGCTCATATCCTTCTTGAGCGAGGCGCCGAAGGCGTGGTGGGCCTCGTCCACATAGATGCCCAACTGGTGGAGGCGGGAGAGCTTCTGGAAGCGCTGGTTCGTGGAGAGCGCGTCCTCGTCCCCCGTCTCGTAGAGGTCGGCGTTAGGATCGTTCGCCAGAGGATCGGGTTCAAAGAGGCTTTGGGCGGGACTCTTGGCCGCGTTCTTGCGCTTGCGGATGATCTTCTGAGTGTTGGAGATCACCACGTTGAAGCTCGATCGGTCCAGGGTGTTGAGGGTCACCCCCGATTCTTCCAGGAAATGGAATTTGATGTCCGATTCAAGGCTTCGCGCGTACTCAGGGGGGAGCACCTTCGCCTTGTCGAAGTCCTGGATCTCCCGCAGGGACTGGAGCACCGTGGTGTCGGGCGCGAAGACGATGGCGTTGTGGCAGAAACGGCCGTCGTTCGGGTACTTCCGCGCCAAAAGGAATTCGTAGAAGACGCAGAGAGCCATGAGGATGGTTTTGCCCACGCCCATGGTCAGGGCGAAGATATAATTCGCGTAGTCCTGCCTGACCGCCTCCAGCTTGCCGAAGGCCGCCTCATAGGCGCTCGCGTCCTTCTCGATGAAGAGATCCTGTTGACCCGTCATCGGGGTATTCTTCAGCTGGAACTTCCCTCGGTTATGGCGCCAATCGTCCAGGAGGTCGGCGAGCCTGGGGTTGTCCAGGTACTCCTTCAAGAACACGTACATTTCGAAGGCCCGGTACTGGGGATCGCGGAGGAAATGGGCAGCGTTCGCGGGATCGTTGAAATCCAGGAGCCGATTCGTGAGGTCCTTGTACGAGGACCGGATCCGGGATCGATTGGCCGCGTAGAAACTCCAGAGGTACTCGAAGAAGGGCAGCGTGACCTCGGCTTCGGTCTTTATCTTCTTGGGCATATCGCGCTAGGCCTCCACCTCGCCTTCCCAGGACTCGGCCAGGAGGTCAGTGATCTTGACCCGAACGGTCCCATGATCCGCGGGCAGGTCGTAGACGCCCTTCACGAGCTCCTTCTTCTCGGGAATGTCGACCGTGCCGGGACTGAAGACCGCCCCGTCGTAGTTCCAGTCGATGAGGACGGAGTCCACGAGTTCGCGCCAATCGTCCACCTTGGCCTTTTCCAGGGATAGCTTCTGAAGGAGGTTCATGGGGTAGAACTTCTTGATCTCGAGCTTATTCTTCGCGATGCCGATGCGCGCTTCGGAATCACGCTTGAACTGGAGCTCCTGCTTGTCGCGGAGGATGTCGAGCACTTCGATGTCCACCTTGTAGCCGAGCTTGTCCATCTCCTTCTGGAACACGGCCCGAAGTTCGGGATCGTGGCCCATGCAGACCAAGCGGATGCGCTCCACGGGTTTGTCGGGATTCGCCTTGGCCCGTTTTTCCCAGGCCTTGTAATCCAAGTTGCCGAGGATGGGATTGAGGTCCGCCGCGGTGGCCAGACGGTTGACCGCGAGGATCTTGACCATCCAGCCGTCTGCCTCCCCGTCCCAGAGCATGTTGCCCGGCAGGGCCTGGAGCTCCAGGGCCTCTATAAGTAGCTCGCGGGCCTCCAGCTCGTTGCGGAAGAAGTCATAGCGGTTGACGGTGTAGACTTCAAAGCCCGTGTAGCGTTTCTTCGGTGTATCGTCGTTCCCCAAGTCGAGCTCGGCCGGCGCCTGCTTGAGCTCCTCGGCCACCCCGAGGAGGCGCTTGGTTGTGGTCTGTATGGCGCCCAGGTTGATGTCCGCCCCGAGGAAGCGCCGCCCCAGCTTCATCGCGACGGCCTGGGTCGTGCCCGAGCCCATAAAGCAATCGAAGACAAGATCACCGGGGTTGGAGGAGGCTTTGATTATTCGTTCGAGAAGGGCCTCGGGTTTTTGGGTGGGGTAGTCAGTTAGTTCTGACGAAGCAGGATTAACCCTTTCAAGATCATCCCATAATGAAGATGCCGCTCTACCAGAGGATTCCTCAAGATACATTCGCGTATTCGGCTGCCCCTTCTTTGTGAACTCAATTCTGCCATTAGCAATTCCTTCATCTATTCTTTCCTGCGACCATGCCCAATGCCTACCCGATGGAGGTGCAATCACACGATCTCCAAATGTTCTAGAAGGGCCGCTACCTGGAGCACTTAATGTTACTAACCTATAGTGTTTCCCGTTCTCATCAGTTTGAGCATAATGTGATTCGATATATTCTTTGGTATGCGGTAAGAACAGTTTATTGAAAAGTACATTATCATTTTTTCCATATCTATAGATTGTGTCATGAACGGTGCCAAATCCGTCTGTGTCACTATGTGCATATATCCTTTTCCAGACAATCTCATCTTTGTAGCAGGCTGGACCATAGACTTCATCACAAATAAGCCTTAGGTATGGACCTTTATGCCAATCGCAATGCACATAAATGCTCCCATCCTCCGTGAGCAATTCCCGCATCAGGATGAGCCGCTCGTACATGAACTGTAGGTACTCGTCGTTGGTCCATATATCCGTGTACTGCTTTTCCTCAAAGGCGCTCGCGTCGCTCGATGCGCTCATGCCGCGGAGCTCGATCTTTTTCTTGTAGTCGGCCTTGGAGTCGAAAGGCGGATCGATGTAGATGAGCCGCACCTTGCCGCGGTACTCGCGCAGGAGGTGGCTCATCACCTGGAGGTTGTCGCCCCAGTAGAGCTTGTTGCGCCAGCCGTCCACCGTGTCGCCGTGACTTTCCTTGAGCTGGGCGGGGAAGTAGGAGGTGCCTTTGAAGGGGCGCTTACCGGTCCAGCGCAGCTCGGGATAGCCGCGGATGGGCTCGTAGTCGAAGGCGTACTGGTCGGCTGCTTCGCGGCCGTAAGAGGGCTCGCGCTCGTGAACTTCCATTTGATTCATGACCTCGTCCTTTTCATATCGCCAATTTCGATCAGCCTCCGAACGAGGAGGTCCACGTCGGTGCTCGGATTGTCGTTCCCGGATACGGAGGCGCGGCGGCGTTCATCGGCCGCGTGTACATAGGCGGCCGCAAGCCATTCGCGTGTCCGCGCGAATATATTGTCCAGATGCTTTTCATAATCGGGTATCCAAGCCTTGAGCCTCCGCGTGATCGCGTCCCGATGTTCCTCCCGCGTTACCGCTTCATAGTGCAGGAGGAACCACAGCTCGAAGCAGGGGACCGACGGAATCGCCGCGAACCGTATCGGAGCGGCGGGCGCTTTCGTCCTGAGCTTACCGTCGAGCGCGCGCGCCGCGCCTATCGCTTCACGGTAGTAGGCGTGGTCGTCCCGGTCGAAGATGCAGTACACCTCGTCCCAGGAGCCGTCCCTCCGCGCCTTGGCCTCGGCGTAGGTGACGACTTTCTCAGGCCCCGTGCCGTAGTCCGAGGGGAGGACCGCCCAGTGCGCGGTCGGTATGCGGTACTCCTGTCTGATTTCCTCCAGGTAGTTCGGTTCGGTCTCTTCTCCCTCGCAGACCATGAGCACGCGAGGATAGGGCGGGCGTCCGCCCGCCTTGCGCTCCAGCTTGCGGGCCTGCCGCATCCGCGCGCTATTTTCCCGCATCAGCTCTTTCCGCCATCCGGAATTCGCGCAGGACGGGGATCGCCCCGTAGCGGCCCTCAAGGTAGCCTTTCTCAAAGGCCTCCGTTTTGCGCACGCTGAAATCGACGAGGGACGTGAGCGCCGTCGCCAGGTCCTTCCCTTTCTCCGTGAACCAGATCTGGTCCCGGCGGAGAAGGTCGTTATCCAGGAACGAGGTGTTGTGCGTGCTGAACAGTATTTGGGCTCCGGCCGGGTTTGTCTTCCGCGAGAAGAAGAGCCCCAGGATATGCCGGACGAGCAGCGGGTGCATGCTGTTCTCCAGCTCGTCCACGACCAGTGTCGCGCCGCGCTCGAGCATGGAGAGGATCACGCCCGCGAAGGCGAAGACGCGCTGGGTACCCTGGGACTCGTCCTGGAGGTTAAGGAAGGCCTCGGCCGAAGCGCCGCGGTGCTTGAGCCGCGGGATGCGGATCTCGGTTTCGGCTACCTCGGATACGCCGACTTTGCCGGTAGCCATATCCAAGGCGAACGTGGATTGCCTACCCATCTGCTTCTGGATATCCACGTCCGCGATGCCGAGATCCGCCGAGTTCAGCAATTCCATCACTTCCGCTTTCTTACCGCCGGATTCCACGGCCTTGACGGTAAGGTCGATGGTGAGCGACACCATCGCGGGCAGGATTACCCAGGAGCCGGTTATCCAGTTCCAGAGCGGCCTGAGCTGATCGCAATTCAGTTGGACGGCGGTGGAGAGGAACAGCGCATTGTCCCGCGTAGCCTTCTTCCACAGATCCTTCGCCCCGAGGAAATAGGCGCCGAATTCGTAGACGTCGGGACCCTCTCCTTCGCCGCGCCTCCTTGA
>JAEWSV010000612.1 GCA_023398155.1 Spirochaetota bacterium | reverse complement strand
GCGCGAAGGGGCGACGACGAGGCCGCAAAAACCTTTGGCCAACGCGATCCAAGAGCCGCCGTTGGCCGCGGGATGGGTTCCTCCGATGTAGAGATCGCCCACCCAGCGCTTGCCGTCCCCGTCCAGGTCGATCCGCGCGCTCTTCATGAAGTACGCATACGCCTCTTCCGAGCGGCCTAGGCGGGCGGCCGCCACGGAATAGGCGCAGGCGCTGAGGCTGGAGCCGTGTTCGGTGCGCGGCTCGTAGAACGCGTAGTTCGCGGCGAGCGTCTTGCGGCCCGCCCCGCTCCGGTTCTCTCTATCGAAAAGGACCAAGGCCAGGACCACGTCCGCCTGCTTGATGATCCGCGTCCAGCGCGCGAGCCCATCGCCCCCACCCAGGTACTCGTTATCGCGGAGCTTCCGCGAAAGGAGAGTCGGCAGGTCGACGTCCTCCAGGTCGAAGTAGCCGTCGAACTGGGGGATGACGCCGGGGATCGAGTCCGGTTCAGCCACGAACAGGGAGGCGGCCGCGGAGGCGATGAAGCCCAGGTCATCCCGGAACGAGAGCCGATCGAGCAGGGACGCGCGGAAGGCGGGCCGTTCCCGGGCCAAGTAGGCATCCGTCTCCAGGCAGGCCTCCAAGGCGCGGCGGATCATGCGGTTGGTGTAGTAGTCGTTGTCGACCCGCTCGTGGTATTCGTCCGGACCAGTCACGTCGAGGGCTTCGTAACGGTCGGCTCCCGGCTTCCAATACAGCCAGGATGCGAGGAAGCGGGCGCACTCGTAGACGACCTCGGCCCCGCCCTCCTCCAGGATCGCGCTATCCCCGGTAACGGCGACGTACTCGGCCATGGCCCAGGCCACGTCGGCGCTGATGTGGATCTGCTTGTCGCGGAAGAAGGTCCTCATCGGCCTGCCGGTGAACACGTCGTTCACGTTGAAGCGGGTGCAGGCGTCGTCGCCCGACTCCTGGCTCTCCCAGGCGTAAAAGGCGCCGCGGTACCCGTATTCGGCCGCCTTGCGCCGCGCCCCGTCCAGGGTCGCGATGCGGTACTGCACGAGGCTCCGCGCGAGGCCCGGCAGGCTCGCCGCGAAGAACGGCAACATGAAAAGTTCGGTGTCCCAGAACACCGCCCCCTTGTAGACCTGCCCCGAGAGGCCTCGCGCGGGGATGGACAAGGAGCACGGGAAGGCCGGCGCGGCCGCGAGGAGCTGATAGAGGCTGAAGCGGAGGGCCTGCCGCGCTTCCTCGTCCCCGACTATGTCGGTCTCCGCGCGGCGCCACCTTGCCTCCCAAGCTTCCGTGTGGCGTTCTAGGGCTGCGGTGAAGCCGGCGGTCGCTACGGCGCGCGCCTCCGCCTCCGCCCCCTCGATCGATCCGAGCAGGTCGTCGCGGACGACGGCATAAGTCCTGAGCGTCGCGCGGCGGCCGCCGGCCACGGAGACCGTCCATTCGCGATAGAGGACTCGTTCTTCCCGGATGAGCGTCGGCTCCCCCTCTTCGCCCGCATGCGGCGTCATCCGGTGGACCGCGGCGACGCGTAGGGCGACGCCGAGTTCCCCCGTCACGCTGTCGAGGATGAGGGCGCCGCCGGCTTCGGTCGGCCGGAACGAGCGGAGGTGCGGTCCGTTGATGTCCCAGACCGCTCCGTCGATTCCCGCCCGTACGACGAGGTCCACCGGCCGGTCGGCCTCCAGTTCCATTTCGGCAACGACGAGGCGTTCTGCGGCCAACGAGACGAAGCGGCGGGACCGCAGGGTGAGGCGGACCGGGCCGGCCTCCGCGGCGCCTGGGGCGCTTGAGGCGCCGGCGACGCTTGAGGCGCCGGCGGCCTCCGTGACGCCGGCGGCGCCTAAGGCGCCGAGGAGGAAGACGGTCTCCCGCACCTGGACTCCGCGCCGGAAATCGATGCCGTGGACATGGCGCTCCGTCTCCGAAACGACCGCGTCCAGGTAGTCGGCCGGGGCGGCGCCGGCGCGGCGGACGCGGACGGAGAGCGGATTCGGCGCGTTCACCGGTTCCCGCCACTTGGCCCCCGCGCGGTCGTAGAGGCCGTTCACGATGAGGGCGGCCATGCCTTCCGCGCCGTGCTCGTCCAAGGCGCCGCGGAGACCCAGGTGGCCGTTGCCCGAGATGAAGCGGGCGCCGTTCTTTTCCACGGCCGCCGCGTCGGGCCGGCTCGAGTCCATGAGGAGCCAATCGTTCGCGCTCATACGCCCGCCTCCGCGCGGTCGCCCACTGAGGCGAGCGTCCGACGGACGCCGTAGAGCTCGAAGTCCGCCGCCGGCCCGGAGAGGAGGCGCACCGAAGCGCGGTCCCGTTCGGCCTCGACCTCCACGAGGGAGCCGCGGAGGAGCAGCTTGAAGCGGAGTGCCGTCCACGCGTCGGGCAGCGACGGCGCGAGCGCGGGGACCGATCCGTCCGACCGGAATCCGCCGAAGCCGTACACGATATTCATCCACGCGGCCGCGATCGCGGCGAGGTGGAGGCCCTCGCGGGCATTGCGGTTATAGTCGTCCAGGTCTATCCGCGTGGCGAAACCGAAGAAACCGGCCGCCTCGCCTCGCTTGCCGAGTTCCGCCGCGAGGATCGAATGGATGGAAGGCGAGAGCGAAGACTCGTGGATGGTGCGCGGCTCGTAGAATTCGTAGGCGAGCCGCTTCTCCTCCCGGGTGAAGCTCCTTCCGTAGAGGAAATGGAGCATGAGCACGTCGGGCTGCTTGATCATGTCGTTACGATAGATCCGGTCGTAGGCCCAGTGGTGGTAGAGAGGGAATTCTTCCGCGGGAATGGACGAGACGTCCACGTGGGGAAGGTCGAAGTAACCTTCGTGCTGTTCCAATAGGCCGGTCGCAGGATCGCGGGGCAGGTACATCCCCGCAGCGATGTTTGTCCATTTATCGATCTCGTCCGGCTGAAGGTTCAGTCGCTCCGCGAGGTCGGCGAACGCGGCCGGCCGCTCGCTCTTGAGGCGGGAAAGGGTCGCCGCGGCGAACTCCAGGGATCGGGCGCCCATCCAATTGGTATAGGCGTTGTGGTTCACCATCATCTGGAATTCATCCGGGCCCATGACGCCGTAGTAACCCCAAGCCCGCTTGCGCGGCGACCACTGGACCCGGGAGGCCAGGAAACGGGCGATCTCCGCCAGGAGCTCGGAGCCCTCGGCGAAGAGGAAGTCCTCGTCGCCCGAGGCGCGGACGTAGTGGGCTACGGCGTAGGCCACCGCCGTCGTCGGGTGGAGCTGGAGGTTGGCGTGCTGCCAGAGGGTGCAGCACTCGTCGCCGGCTATGGTGGCCACGGGGAAGCAGGCGCCTTCGCAATCGAGCTCGGCCGCGCGGCGGCGGGCCTGCGGCAAGGTGTCATAGCGGAAACGGAGCAGGGCGCGGGCGGCCGAGGGCTCCTTGTACAGGTAGTACGGCAGGCAGTAGACCTCGGTATCCCAGAACGCGTTGCCGTTGTAGAACTCGCCGGTGAGGCCCTTGGCGGCGATGTTCGCGCCCGGTACGCGGCCGCGGTAGGTCTGTTCGAGCTGGAACACGCAGAAGCGGATACCCTGCTGGTTCTCAGGATCTCCCGCGATCTCGATGTCCGCCCGGTCCCAGACCGCGTCCCAGTACCGGCGGTTTTCCGCCAAGGCTTCCGCGAACGCGGGCGCCGCGGCGAGCAGGGCGTCGGGGTCAGGGAGCGCGCTGTCGCGCAGCGCCGCGCTTTGGAGTGCCGCGCTTTGGAGTGCCGCGCTCTGGCGCGCCGCGCCCTGCCCCGCGCCCGCTCGAGCGGCGACGATGGCGGTCGTCTTCAATATCTCGACGGTCGCCCCCTTCTCCAGCGTCACCGAGGCCTCCCGGCCGACGTACTTCTCCCGCTCGACGAAATCGCCGAGCGAGCGGGGGGAGCCCTCCGTATAAAAGGCGAAGGCGAGGGACAGCCCCTTGGCCGTACCGACCGTCTCCCCCCGGATCGCGGCGCCGGATTCGGTCTTCCGGCGTTCCGGACAGTTCCAGTAGTTCGCCTTGTAAACTTCGTGGAGGAGCGAGAAATCGATACCGGCCTCCAGATGGACGGTGCCCGAGAAGTTCTGGGCCATGAGCACGAGGCGCTGGTAGGCGAGCTCCATCCGCTCCATCGAAAGGAAGCGCTCGAAGCGGACATCCAGGTCCGAGCCGGAAGCGGTATGCCATACGAAGGACCGCGACAGGAGACCGGTCCTGAAATCCAAGACTCGGCGGAAATCGGAAAAACGGGAAGCCGCCAGATCGAGCTTTTCGCCATCCACGGCGAGGGAGAGACGCGTCCAATCCGCGGCGTTGACGATGAAATCGACCGTATGGGGAACGCCCCGATACGTGGCCGGCTGTTCCATTCGCTCGTAGATGCCGTTCACGTA
>JAEWSV010000059.1 GCA_023398155.1 Spirochaetota bacterium | reverse complement strand
GGCGAGCACCATGGCGACCTCCGCGTAACGGGCCAGAACCGCATCGTCGGGAAGCGCCGGGGAGGTGACGGAAAGGGGGAGGGCGAGCCGGGGCGGAAATCCGTCTCCGCAGACGCGAGCGGGACCGGCCGCGGAGAACCTTCCCCGAGGATCGACGCGGGCGGCGGCCGCGCGGAGGCCGGCGGCGGCCGCGGCGAGCTCATCCTTGCCGAGGGGGCGGTTCAGGACGGCGAGCGGCGCGCAGAGCGGAAAGGAAAAGGCGCCGAGGAAACCGGCGGCGAACAGCCGGCCCCGGTACGAGCGGAGGGGCCGCGCCGCATCCTCATGGGGGAAGAGGGCGACCATGCGAAGCGAAGGTCGGCTGGGTTGGTTCATATTCTCAAAGTTCCCCAATCATGATACAGTTGAATAAAGCTGGCTGTAAAGGAAGGGCTATGAAGCGCAAGACAAAGATGCTCGCCGATCGATACGTCGCGACGATTTCAAGTTGGCCGGCCGTGGAATGCATCGCGCTCAATGAAGCCGCGCTTTCCGATACCCTGGATCCCTATTTCGCGCTCATCCTGGACGTCTACCACGTCGGCGCCATGCCGACTCCGGCGGAGCGCAGGGCCGCCTACGGCGACGATGTCGCGGCCTTCGAGACGTCCGCGCTCCAGAACAAGGATCGGTTCCTCGTGGCGGGTCTGCCCGTCCGCATCGAGTTCAAGTCCACCAAGAATATCGAAGAGGTGGTCGATATCGCAGATTCGCGGACGGACCAGCTTTGGCTCATCAAAGATTCCGGCACCTACATGTTCTACCGCCTTTCGCGCGGGGAAGTCCTCTTCAAGCGGAGCGCGTGGATCGACGGACTCCGTACGCGGCTGGATAAGCTCGGCGACGAGTTCTGGCGCCAGATGCGGGACGCCCACCAGTCCAAGATGGAGCATTTCCTCTCCGACCTCGGCGCCGCGCTCATCCAAGGCGACGATTTCCACTATCTCATTTCCGCGGCCGGTTTCATCAAGAACGCTTGCGTGGTCCTGTTCTGCGTGAACCGCCGATTCGAACCTTCCCATCGCGGTTTCTATGAGCAGGTCAAGGAGCTCGAAAAACTACCCGACGATTTCATCGGCCGCTTCGAGAGTTTCTTGCGCAACGACGCGGAGATGACGGCGGAGCGGAAATACTCGCTCGCCCAACTCATCGCGAGAAGCGTCTTGTCCCTTTAGACGGTTCCGCCGTGGATCCTCAATTTCCGTTCTCTCGCTCTCTCGCCCTCATGCTGCTCCTTACCCTCGCGGCGTCGTGCTCGGCGGCGCGGAACGCCGATGTGGCCGCCTTCGACGCGGCCGGTTCTCCCGTTGTCCTTCGCGCCTCGGACGCGCGTTCGGTCGCCGGAAAGCTCTCCTTGGATAAGCCGGGAAAGCTGCGCTTCTCCTTCGCGTCTCCCCTCCCGGTGAACGCCGCGGCGATCGAGTTGGAATACGAGATGGACGCGGGCCAAACGGGGATCCTCCTCGTTTTTCGCGCAGCGGGCGAGGACGCGTGGGCGCTGCCCTCCGTAGCCCAGGCGGAGGGCGGCCCCGCGGACGGCGCTGAATCCGCGGTTTCGCCATCCGCGGTTTCGCCATCCGCGGCTTCGCCATCCGCGGCCCGCGTATCGGTGCTCCGCTACCGCTTTCCCCTCGTTTCCGCGGAGCTCGCCTCCTTCGAACTATCGGCGGAGTACCCCGCCGGAGCCGCCAAAGCCCGGCAGCCGGGCGGGGACGGCAGGACTATTCCCGTTTTCGCTCTTCGGTCGGTCCGCGTCGCGGAGCGCGCCTACGGCTACGCGGAACGCGACGGGGCGCACATCCTCACCCCCTACGTCTACCGGGAGCGGGGAGAGGCGGGACCGCGGCTCGTCATCGATCCTCCGCCCCGCCATCGGCCGCGATTTCCCGCGGATCTCCGCCTAGGCCTCGGCGGCGGCAGGTCCACCATCGCCGCGGGGGACGTCTCCTTCGCGTATCCCGGTCAGAGGCAGGACGGGCCGGTGCCGGTCGCCTTCCCGGCCGGAGTCCTCCCCCCCGATCCCTTCCCCCTCGTCGTCGAAGGGCCCGCGAACCCGGCGTTCGCGTTCACGGAGCGGCAGGTCCAAGGCGCGTTCCCCTCCGAGCCGGTGCCGGCCGATCCGGGGCTCATACTCGCCTATCGGCAAGACGCGTGGCGGGACGCGCGCTACGAGGTCTTCCGTTGGGAGCGCTTCGCCTCGATCCTTATTTTCGATACGGCCGATTACGGCGTACAGGACCGGCTTTTCAAGCGGATCGCGTTCTTCACGGAGAAGGCGGGCTACCGCGGGAAGATCGCCGCAGACTCCGAGATCGCCTCCCTCCACGGCTGGAACGCCCATGACTACCGCGCGGAAGACCTCGCAGCTTTCTTCGAGCGGGCCCGGCAGACCGCTTTCGCGCTCAACGCCGAAGAACGCGAGCTCCTCCGCATCCTTACCGCTAACGGTATCGTGAAGCTTGAAGGGGACGCTATCGCGGCGGGCGAGGGCGCCGTCGTATCGATTTCGCGAGAATCGGAAGGCTACCTGCGGAACCTCTTCATGACGCACGAGGCGTACCACGGCCTCTACTTCATCGACGCGGATTTCAGGCGGTTCGCGGCCGAGCGTTGGGACGGCCTCGATCCCGTAGCCCGCCGTTTCCTGAAGGCGTACTTCGACATGCACCGTTACGACGTCGGCGACCGCAACCTCATGATGAACGAGCTCATGGCGTATTGCCTGCAGCAACCGACTGCCGCCGCGGCGAAGTATTTCGGGGAGACCTTGGCCTCTCGCCTGGAGAAGGACGCGTACCGGAAAGGGGCGCTACCGCCCAAGGACGAAGCGAAGGGCTCGTGGCCCGAACTGGCCCGGCTCTTCGCCGAAGAGGCGAAGGCCTTCGACGACTACGTCGCGGACCGATGGGCACTGCGCGCGGGCACAGTCGCCAGAGTCTACCAGATATCCCGCACGAACGCGGCGCGCTGAGCGCCCGCTTTCTCGGCGGCTTCCAGCCCCGCGTTGAAACGGCGCTCCGCCTCGAGCGTCGTAGGCGGTCCGTGTCCCGCGAGGACGACGAAGTCTCCGGGAAGCGAGAGGAGCTTGCTCCTGATCGCGGCCGACTGTACGGACCTTCCGTAGGAACTGGCGGTGGTGCCTACGAGGCCCGCGGTCATGACGTCGCCGGTGAAAAGGACCCGCTCGATGCGGTAGACGGCGGAATCGGCAGAATGGCCCGGAACGGAGAAGACTTCCACGGAGAAGGGCGCGAGGTCTAGGATATCGCCGTCATGGACGATGGTCGCCCGCTGTTCGCAAACCGTCGGGTCCACGGCGAATACCTCGGCGTCGTATATCTTCTTGAACGTCTTGAGCCCGTGCACGTGGTTGGCGTGGTCGTGGGTGATGAGGATGGCGCGAACCGTATAGTCGTTCTTTTCGATGAAGTCCACGAGCTTCTCGTCCATGCAACCGGGATCCACTATGAGGGCCGTCCGCGGCTCGTCTTCGCCGCCGATGATATAGCAGTTGGAAAAACCGTACAGGCAATAATGGAAGTAGATGTTCACCCCTGGTTCTCCATTTCGAAGATGGCCTCGGCCGTATTGGACGACTTGAATGAAACCCGTTCCTGGCGCGCCTTGATGAAGAACGTCTTCTTGATGTTGCAATCGATGAAGTCCGCGGATTCCAGGCGGGCGCCGATGAATCGGCTGTTGTAGAGGTCGGAGTCGTTGAAGGTGCACTCCGAAACGGCGGCGCCGCCGAAATTGACGTGCACGATCTCGGAGCCTTCGAAGGTGCAATCGCGGATGGAGGAACCTGCGAACGAGGAGAATTGCGTGTCGGTCTTGGAAAAATCGCAACCCTCGAAAGCGGAGAAATCGAAGAAACAGAGGCGGAAGACGGAGGACGTGAAGAGGCACATGGTGAAGGAAGCGCCTCCGAAGTTGCAGCCGATAAAGTGGCGGCCGGAGAAATCGACGCCCTCGAAATGGAGCCCGGCCGCGTTGATGTCCTTCACGATGGGACTTGAGGCCACGAGGGCCGCGATACGTTCGGCTTCCGCGGCGGGATCCGCGACATGGAGCGCGCAAGTCGTCGATCCCGTGACGACGGGTCGGCCGCAGCCTGCGGCGCAAGGCGTGAACGCGTACATGGAAAGAATAATAGGGCGGGCGGCCGCGTCCGCGCAAGGGGAGCTGCGGGCCCGCGGTATACCGAACGATTCTAGTCGATGCGGCGACTTGCCGCGGATGGGGCGCCGGAGTATGATGGGGCCATGTGCTGGTATTGCGGTTCCGCCGTTCTCGACGCCGAGCCCATCGGCCGCTCCGTCCGTTGTCCCGACTGCGGGAAAAATCTCCGTTCCTGCCGGAGCTGTCGCTTCTACCTGCCAGGCAGCCGCGGCGATTGCGCGGAGTCCCAAGCCGATCTCGTGGCCGATAAGGAACGGGGCAACTTCTGCGATTGGTTCTCCCTCAACCCCATCTTCAGGTCTCCTTCAGCGGGCGAGGGGACTTCCCGCGGCAAGGCGTCGGCCGCGCGGTCGTCCTTCGACGCGTTGTTCGGTTCCTGAAGCCATGGTCGCATCCCCCCTCGTTTCTCCGCGCGTTTCCGGACGATCGGAAACGTCTCGGCCGGTCGTCTTCATCGATTCGGGCATCGGCGGGCTACCCTATTGCCGCGCCTTCCGCGCTCTCCTGCCGGGGGTTCCCGTCGCGTACATCGCCGATCGCGCGCACTTTCCGTACGGGCCCAAAAGCCGACGGGAACTCATCGACCTCCTCGTGCAGCTCGTCTCCCGCCTCATCGCGCTCATGGATCCGCGCCTCGTGGTGATCGCGTGCAATACCGCGTCCGTTTCGGCCCTGGAGGACCTCCGCGCGGCGTTTCCTTCGCTCCCGTTCGTCGGGACGGTCCCCGCGGTGAAGCCCGCGGCCCTCGCCAGTTCGAAGCGCCGCATCGGCGTACTCGCCACGGAACGGACGGTCCGCGATCCGTACGCGGCCCATCTCGCCGCGCGCTTCGCTCCCGGCTGCGAACTCATAGGCATCGCCGCGCCCGAGCTCGTAGAATTCGTCGAGCATCGGTACGCCCTCTCCGATCGCGGCGAGCGGCTCGCCACGGCGGAACGCTACATACGCCGTTTCAGGGAGCTCGGCGTGGACGCCATCGTGCTTGGCTGCACGCATTTCCTCTTCCTCGCCGACGAGTTCGTCGAGGCGGGCGGAGACGACATCGCCATCTTCGATTCGCGCGATGGGGTGGCCCGGCGGGCCGCGAGCCTGCTCTCGGCCCCTCCCGCCGGCATCGGAACCGGCGGCGGAACGGAAGCCGAATCTGACTCAGGCGGCGGAACGGAGACGACAGATACCTCCGGCGCGATCGCGGCCCCGGGCCGAGTCTTCATCACGGGGACTGAGCCCGCCGAACCTTCGTGGAAGGATCTTCCCGCGCTCTTCGGCCTGGATTTCGCAGGTACGCTGGAGGCCTCATCGTGACGAGCCTCGACGTGACGGGCCTCGTCGTTTCAGGTTCGAAGAATATCTTCGTCGTGCGCCTTGACGACGGGGAAGAGCTCGAGTGCCGGCTCAAGGGTAAGGTCCTCAAAGGCGTGGAGGGTTTCTACAACCCCCTCGCGCCCGGAGACCGGGTGTCCGTGGAGCGCGATTCGGCGGAAGACCATAAGGGCCTCGTAGTCGACTTGGAGAAGCGGGCCAACGTCTTCACCCGATGGAACCAAAAGGGTAAGGCGCCCCAACTCCTCGCCGCGAACCTGGATATCCTTTTCTGCGTTACGGCTCCCGAGTCTCCGCCGTTCAGGCCCCGCTTCATAGACCGGGTGCTTCTCCAGGCCGATCTCGCGGGCATCCAGAGCGCGATCATACTCAACAAGTGCGACCTCGACCCCGAGGACCCCGACGTGGACGAGCGCCTGGAAGACTATATCCGACTCGGCTATCGCGTGCTCCGCGTCTCCGCGCATACGGGAGAGGGTATGGACGACCTCCGCGAGCTTCTCGGCGGCCGGTTCTCCGCCCTCGTCGGCCAATCCGGCGTGGGAAAGTCGAGTCTCCTCAACGCCCTCGCTCCCGGCCTTGACCTCCGTACGGGGGAGCTCAACGAAAAATACGACCGCGGGTCCCATACCACCACCATGGCTCGTCTCTTGGAGGTGGAGGCCCCGCGCGGCGGCGCGGCCGTCATCGATACTCCGGGCGTACGGCAACTCGGCATCCATGGAATCGGCGCCGGCGAGCTCGCCCTGCATCTGCGCGAATTTGCGCCCCTCGTCGGGCGGTGCACGTACGGCCTATCCTGCTCGCACGTGACCGAACCGGGATGCAAGATCATGGAGGCCGTCGCCGCCGGCGTAATCCATGAGGACCGCTACGATAGCTTCCTCCGGATCCGGGACGAGCTGTCGGGGCGCGTCCCGTGGTGGGAACAGGACTGACATGAACGAAAAAACCCTCCGTCTCCTCGAATTCGCCGCGATCCGATCCCGGGTCGCCGAACGCTGCGACAGCGAGGAAGCCGCCACCCTCATCGCGGAAGAACCGGTCCTCACCGAAGCGGCCGCGGTGGCCGAACTCAAGGCGACGGTCGCCGAATTCGCCGCCCTCATCGTGAGCGGCGCCGCCGAGCCCCGCGCCGCCCTCCCTTCCGTGGGCGCGCTCCTCCCGCTCCTCGGGAAAGAAGGCTCCTCGTTGGAGCTGGACGAAGCCTACGCGCTCGGCCTCTTCGTGGAGCGTTCCGCCGCCGTGCGCGATTGGCTGGCATCTTCTTCGGATCGCCTGCGCGCCCTCGCCGCCGCCTTCCCCGACTGCGCCCTCGTTTCCCGCGAAGTCTTCAGGGTCCTGGACCGGGACGGCGCCCTCCGGGACCTTCCGGAATTCCGCGAGATCAAGCGGCGCATCCAGGGGCTCAGGCGCGACCTAGAGGCCGTCACGGCGCACTACCTCGGTAACGAGGAGACGCGCCGGATGCTCCAGTCGGACGTTCCCTCCCAGCGGGACGGCCGGCTCGTGCTCGCGCTCAAGGCCAACTATCGAGGCCGCGTGAAGGGCATCGTCCACGAGGTCTCGTCCACCGGCCAGACCGTGTTCGTGGAGCCGGAAGACGTGGTGGAGAAGAACAACGAGATCCTGATCGAGGAGCGCCGCCTGGCGGCGGAGATCGCCCGGGTCTTACGGGAGATGACCGCCCGGATCGGCGAGAAACGTTTCGAACTCGAGGACCTGCGCGCCCGCGTACTCGCCGCGGACGGCCTGCGGGCCCGGGCCCGTTACGGCGTGGAGAGCCGGGGCGTCTTCGCCATGGACGGAAGCGACCGGGAAGGAATCGAAGCCGGGGATCAGCCGTACCCCTCCGGCCGTCTCGCCTTGATCGGGGCCCGGCATCCGCTGCTCGGCCTCAAAGCCGTGCCCATCGACCTCTCCATGGACGCGCTCACCCGCGTCGTCATCATCACCGGGCCCAATACGGGCGGTAAGACGGTGGCGCTCAAGACCGTCGGGCTCTTCGCTCTCATGAACCAATTCGGCCTCGCGTTGAGCGCCCGGGACGGGACGACGCTGCCCGTGTTCGACGGCGTCTACGCCGACATAGGCGACGAGCAGTCCATAAGCCAGTCGCTCTCCACCTTCTCGGCGCATATGACGAACATGGCCTCCATCGCGGCGTCCGCCACCGACCGATCGCTCGTCCTCTTGGACGAACTCGGTTCGGGAACGGATCCGGAGGAAGGGAGCGCCATCGCGATGTCCATCCTCGACC
>JAEWSV010000481.1 GCA_023398155.1 Spirochaetota bacterium | reverse complement strand
GGGCTATTCGGTCTATACCTGGGCCGAACTCCAGCGCTCGCAGTACCGGGCCTTCGAATCGACGCGCCAGCTCCTCCTCTTCATCATGGCCCTCGTCGTCCTCGTCGCGGCGGTCAACGTGGCATCGGCGACCTCCATGCTCGTGGTGGAACGGCGGCGCGACATCGCGGTACTCAAGGGGTTCGGCGCGGACCGGCGCGGCACGACGCGCGTCTTCGTGTTCGGCGCCCTGCTCGCGGGCACGGTCGGCGCGGCGCTCGGCATATCCGCAGGTCTCTTGATCGCGTACAACATCAACGGCCTCATCGCGTTCGCCGACTCCGCGCTCGCTTTCTTTTCCGGCGGCGCATCCTCGCCCAAGCTGCTCGATCCCGAGTATTATCTGGAATCCATCCCGGTGATCGTGGACTGGCCGGTCATCGCGGCGATCGGCGCGCTTACCGTCGCCCTCTCCGCGCTGGCCGCCTGGTCGCCCGCCCGGCGCGCGGGAAAGCTCGTTCCCCATGATATTCTCAGGAAGTATTGAGAGGTCCGTATGAAGTGCGATATCTGCGGGGACCGCGAAGCCGTGGTCTTCGTCCATCAATCGAGCCGGGGTACCAAGACCGAGCTCAGGCTCTGCGCCGTCTGCGCGAAAAGCAGGGGCATCGACCGCCTGGACGGCGACGTCTCGGCCTCCCTCTCCAGGCTCCTTTCCGCCGTCGCTCCGGCCGGAGAAGACGAAGCTAAGCCGCGGGGAGAGGGCCGCCGGTGTCCGCGCTGCGGCTCCCTCGTCTCCGACATACGTAAGCGAGGCCTGGCGGGTTGCGCGTCCTGCTGGTCCGTCCTGGCCGATACGGCGTCGGCCTCCTTCCGTCCGCACTCGGGGCGTCTTCCCGGCCGGGTCGCCGCGCGCCGCGCGGCCGCCGAGGATTTGGCCAAGCTCAAGATCCTGCTCGCCGCCGCCGTCAAGGCCGAGGATTACGAAACCGCGGCGCGATGCAGGGACCGCATCAGGGAGTTCGGGGGAGACGCGTCCAATGCTTGACGAACGTCTCCTCATGCCGCCGCTCAGGCCGGGGGGACCCGATCGGGACGTGGTGCTCGGCACCCGGATCCGGCTCGGCCGCAATGTGGAGGACGCCCTCTTTCCGAACCGGGCTTCCATCACCGAAGCCTTGGAGACGCGTAGCCGTATCTTGGCCGCCATAGCGAAAACGGCGGAAGGACGAATCGAACTCTTGCCCGAGCTACTCGATCAGGCGGAAGCGCTGCTCATCGCGGAGCGGGGCTGGTCCGACGGCGTCGCTTCCGCGGATCCGGGCCGAGGTTTGGCCGTCTTGGACGGAGGCTCGACGGTGCTCGCGATCAACGAGGTGGACCATCTCCGCATCGTTTCCTCCGCGAGCGGCAACGATTGCGCCGCCGCCCTTGAGCGGGCGCGGAAAGTTGACGAGGCTTTGGACGCCGAGCTGTCCTGGGCGGCGACGGCCGATCTGGGTTATCTCACCGCGCGTCTGGATGAAGGCGGAAGCGCGCTCCGCGTCTCGGCCCTCGTATTCATTCCCGGCATAGTCGCGGCGGGGGTCCTGGAACGGGTGGTGCGCGGCCTCGTTTCCTCCGGGATCGAGCCTCGCTTAGCGACTTGGGGCCGGGACGCGGATTCCGGCGTAGCGCGGGAAGGGGGAGCGGGACCGGGCGGATCGGATGCCGAGCCGGCTTCCGACGCGCCTGAGTCCGCGGAGAGCGCGGAGAACGGGCAAACCTCCCCCTACGTGGAGCTCACTTACCGCGCGGGCCGCGGCATCGGCGAGGACAGCTTCCTCGTCGGATTCGGGGCGGCGCTCGCGGGGCTCATCGACGGAGAACGGAAAACGCGCGACCGGCTCCTCTCCTCCCGCCGCGCCGAGCTAGAGGATGCCGCCTGGCGCGCCGCCGGTACGCTCGGCGCCGCTCGGCTCCTCCCGGAGGGGGAAGCCCGAAGGCTGCTCGCGGATCTCCGCTCGGGAACGGCCTTCGGCGTCGCGCCGTCCGCGGTCGACCGCGGAACCGATCCCTACGCCGCGCTCGATCGGGCGCGGGAGGTAATAGGGACCGGCCAACTCCGGGTCCTCGGCAGAGGAGAGAAGGGGGGCCCCTCCGGCGGCGTCCGTCTGGACGCCTTCCGCGCCGCGCTTGTGCGAGAGGTCCTCCCGCGTTACGATATAGCTTGAACGGGAGGACGATGGATTGTTCAAGGGCTTGACGCAACGCGCACAGAGAATACTCACCGTAGCCTCGCAGGAGGAAGCCCGTCGATTCCACGCCGATCAGCTGCTTCCGGAGCACATCGTGGTCGCCATCCTCAAGGATGGCCAGGGAGTCGCCTGCAAAGCGCTCGGAGCGCTCAATATAGACATCGCCGAATTCCGGCTGGAGCTGGAACGGGAGACGCCGCGCAAGAAGGCGGGATTCACCTTCGGAGACGTGCCGCCCTCCCGCCGCGCCCGCACCATGCTGGAGGCCGCGGCGGAAGAAGCGCGCTCCCTCGGGGACGACTACGTTGGCACGGAGCACCTCCTCGTGGCCGCGGCCCGCGAGGAAGACGCGGCAACCGGCCGTTTCCTTTCCCGCTTCTCCATCGACGCGGATTCGCTCCGGAGCGCCTCCTCGTCGTTCGCGGGAAGCGGGGACGAGGGGAATCCTCGGCTCAACGCGGAGATCGGCGGTTACGCCGACGGATCGTCCCGCGCGGAAATGGAGAGCGCGTCCATGAATCCGTTCCGCGAAGAACGCGGCGACGAGGATTCCGCCCGCCTGGACGCGGTGAAAACCGACGCCCCCGCGGCGCCGTCGCGGACGCCCATCCTGGACGAGTTCTCCCGCGACCTCACCGCCCTCGCGCGGGCCGACAAGATCGACCCGGTAATCGGACGCGAAAAGGAGATCCGCCGCGTGGTACGCATCCTCGCGCGCCGGACCAAGAACAACCCCGTCTTGATCGGGGAACCGGGCGTCGGTAAAACGGCGGTGGTGGAGGGCTTGGCACGCCTCGTCGCGAGCGACGAAGCTCCCGAATTCCTGACTTCCAAGCGCGTCCTCACCCTGGACCTCGCCTCGGTGGTAGCGGGAACGAAGTATCGCGGAGAATTCGAAGAACGGCTCAAGAAGATCATGAAGGAGATACTAACCGCGGGCAACGTGATCCTCTTCATCGACGAGCTGCACACCATCATCGGCGCCGGCGGGGCCGAAGGCACCATCGACGCGTCCAACATGCTCAAGCCCGCGCTCTCGCGCGGTGAGATCCAATGCATCGGCGCCACGACTCTTTCCGAGTACCGCAAACACTTCGAGAAAGACGCGGCGTTGGAACGCCGTTTCCAGGCGGTGCTCGTGGACGAGCCGACCCTGGACGAGACTATCCATATCCTGCGAGGCATCCGTAAGCGCTACGAGGACCACCATCGGGTGGCGTATACGGACGGCGCGGTCGAGGCCGCCGCCCGATTGTCCCAGCGGTACCTGACCGGCCGCTTCATGCCGGACAAGGCCATCGACCTCCTGGACGAGGCCGGCGCGAAGCGGAAGCTGGAATCGGACGCCCGGCCCGCGGAGATAGCCGAGTTCGAGGCGGAGATCCGCCGGCTCACGGAAGAGAAGACCGCCCTCGTGTCCGCCCAGGACTACGAGAAGGCCGCCGAGATCCGCGACGAGGTCCGCACGCTCCGCGCGCGCTGCCTCGCGGCGCGGGAAGAATGGGAGCGGGCCGCCCGCGACGAGAGGCCCACGGTGGACGAGGAGGACGTGCGGCAGGTGGTAGCGGAAACCACGGGCATCCCACTGGAACGCCTGGAGGAAGGCGAATCGAAGCGGCTGCTCAAGATCGAGGAAGAACTGCACCGCGCGGTGATCGGCCAGGACGACGCGGTCAGCTCCATCGCCTCGGCGATCCGGCGCTCGCGCGCCGGCGTCTCCTCGCCCCGGCGTCCCCAAGGCTCGTTCATCTTCCTGGGGCCCACGGGCGTCGGGAAGACCCTGCTCGCCAAGCGGCTGGCCGAATACCTGTTCGGCAGCGAGGACGCCCTCGTCCGCATCGACATGTCGGATTACATGGAGAAGCACAACGCGTCCCGCCTCGTCGGCGCGCCGCCCGGCTACGTCGGGTACGAAGAGGGCGGCGTGCTCACGGAGCGCATCCGGCGGAACCCCTATCGGGTCATCCTCTTCGACGAGATAGAGAAGGCCCATCACGACGTCTTCAACCTCCTCCTCCAGGTGCTGGAGGAAGGCGAACTCAAAGATAACTTGGGGCACACGGTGAGCTTCCGGAATACCGTACTCATCATGACGAGCAACGCCGGGGCGCGGGAGATATCCCGGGACGCGCGGCTCGGCTTCAATCCTTCTTCCGGCATCATGAGCGCCGAGGAGATCAAGTCCGCCGCCTTGACGGAGCTCAAGCGCCTCTTCAACCCCGAGTTCATCAACCGCGTGGACGACATCGTCGTGTTCCACGCCTTGGACCGTAAGCAGGTGGATGCCATCCTATCCATCCAGATCGAAGAGCTCGCCGAGCGGTTGGCCGAACGCGCGTACCGGATCGAGGTGAAACCGGCGGCCCGCGCCATACTCGTGGAGAAGGGCTGGGACCCGAAATACGGCGCCCGTCCCATGCGCAGGGCGGTCCAGCGGGAACTCGAGGATCCGCTTTCTCTCCTCGTGCTTGAGCAAACCTGTCCCCCCCTCACCGTGTTCGTGGCGGACGGCAAGGACGGCGTCATCACGGTGAAGCCGCGCTTGCCGCGCCGCGAGAAAGGCGGGACCGGCAAGGACTCCGGGAAGTCGGCGGACGGGCGGTCGAGGGACGGAACGTCGCGGGACGGCTTGTCCCCCGGCACCCCTTCCGAGCTCGTGGGAAGCGGACGGCGCTGACGAACGGCCTTCCTCCGTGCTAGTATGGCGGGAACCG
>JAEWSV010000452.1 GCA_023398155.1 Spirochaetota bacterium | reverse complement strand
GCGCGGCCCGCCGCGGCGGGAGGCCGGAAGGCCGTTGCCGCGACGGCGACGGCGACCGCGACGGCCGTAGCGGCGACCACGCCGCCGACGATGAAGCGGAGCCTCAGGCGCATGTTCAGGTCTCCTTCCGCGCGGGGATGCGTACGGTGACGGTGGTTCCGACCCGCTTCTCGCTCTCGTAGGTGAGGCCGTAATCGGGCCCGAAGTAGAGGCGAAGCCGGTCGGCCACGTTCTTGATGCCGACGCCGCCGTGGCTGGAGAGTTCCCGGGCCGCCATGGCGAGGAGGGACGCGGAGTCCATGCCGACGCCGTCGTCGCTCACGGTGAACACGAGGTCGTCCCCGTCGCGCCGGCCGCGGACCTGGAGGAGGCCCGGCCCTTTCTTGGCCTTGAGGCCGTGATAGATCGCGTTCTCCGCGATCGGCTGCAAAGTGAGCTTGGGGATGAGGAAGTCGAGGATGTCGCTTTCCATCTCCACGCGGAAATCCATCTTGCTCTTGTAACGCGTCTTCTGGATCGAGAGGTAACAGTTAAGGTGCTCGGCCTCGTCGCGCACGGGGATCACGTCCATACCGCGGGCCAGTGAAAGGCGGAAGAACTTGGCGAGGGTGGTCACCATATCCACGGCCGCCTCGTTTTCTCCCGACTCCACGAGCCACACCACCGAGTCCAACGTATTGTAGAGGAAGTGCGGGTTGATCTGGGCTTGGAGGGCGCGGAGTTCCTCGCGCTTGGCCGTCTCGTGCTCCACGCGGATCTGATCCATGAGCTCGTTGACCTTCCGCACCGCGATATCGCAGTCAGCCGCGAGCTCGGCCACCTCGTTGTCGCAGTCCACCTCGATCCGCACCGCGAAATTGCCCCGCTCCACCTCCTGCATCCGTTCGCGGAGGATCTGGATCGGCCGCGTGATCTTCTCCGCCACCGCGTACGAAACGAGGGCGGAGACGAGGAGGCAGAGGATGCCGAAGAGGGCGTACCAGGATTCGAGGCGCGAGATGGGCGCGTAGAGTTCCCGATCGTAGGAGACGCCGACGATGGTCCAGCCCGTATAGTGGGAAGTCGTGGCGACGTAGAGGAGGCCCTCCCCGTTCACTCTGGCCGCGAGCTGGCCGTCGGCGAGCGACACGAGCTCATCGATGAGTTCGGACTTGAGCTTGGAATAGACGAGGCGGAGGCGCGGGTGGTAGACGATCTGGCCGGCTCGGTTGACGATGAACACGTAGCCCCGATCGCCGAGCCGGATGCGGCCGCAAAGTTCTTCGATGATACGGTAATTCAGGTCGACGAGCAGGGTCCCCTTCCGTTCGCCCGAAGCCGCGAGCTCCAAGGGGGCGCTCAGGGTGACGACCCAAGGGTATTCGCCTTTAATGAAGTTGCGTACGTGGGACGAGGAAAGTTCTCCCGCCACGCTGGAAAGGTCGCGGGGTCCGGTTTCCGCGGAAGAGAGGCGGCCGAGCGCGGCGTACGCCGCGGGCCGGAACTCGTCAGCCTTCCGGTCGGAGACGATGGAGTCCGCGGTGGCGAGGAAGACCGAATCGATATCGCGCCGCGAGCGGCCGATGGACGCGAGGAGGTCCTGGACGCCGTCCGCCTGGGCGCGGCGCTCGTCGCCTTCCGCCGTAAGGTAGGCCTGGACGTCCGGATTCCAGGTCACGAGGCGGGCGATATCTTCCATTGAAGAGATGTAGTTCTCGACGACGCCCTTGAGCTGACCTACGACCTGGCCGACGTTGTCCACGGCGGTGCGCCGGACGGAGGCGCTCAGGACGGTGTAGTTGAAGGCGGCCATGCCCACAATGGAAAAGGTGACGAGGGAAATGAAGGCCGCGAGCATGCCGCCGCGGAGGCTGCGCACCGCCCGCCTCCGCGCGGTTCGCCTTCGCGCCGGCCGCGGGCGCGAAGGCCGCGGACGCGCAGCCCGACCGCTCGCGTTCCCGCTCTCCGAAGCGGGAATTTTCTTATCGTCGCTTCCTCCGCTGCCTTCCAAGGTGCCGCCCCCGCGCTCCAGCATACCATCGTTCTTCGCTCCCGAATATAGGCGCGGTATCGCCTATCGTGTATGGTTGGCGCGAGGAACGGGATGGACGGAGAGGAAATACGGCACGAACTCTACCATGAGATCTTCGGTTCGGTGCTGGATCGCCGGGAGATGACGCCCTATCTCCTCCGCGGGTGCGCCGAGTACGCTCAGGCGCTCCGCCGCGCCACCCTCATGATGGGGAACCGCGGCTTCGACGTCGTGGACGGCGAACTCGTAAACGCCGAAACGGAGCGCGCGCTCGCCTACGTACGGCAGGCGGTCCAATACTTCCTCCACCGGCTCCTACCTGTCGTGGACTCCCAGTTACGCGCGCTCGCGGCCGCGGGCTCTCGGATCAATGACCGGTACACGACCGCTTCCGCGGAAATCGCCGCCCTGCGCGGCATCCTCCTCGATCCGTCCTTCTCCGCCCTCATCGCGGAGGACCCCCGCCACCTCTTCCTGCTTTCATCCTCCGCCAAGTATCCCGCGCTCTTCCGCGGCCATCCCCTCGTACCGCAGCCCGTACCGGAACCATGGCGGCGGATGGGCTGCGCCGTCCTCAAGATGTGCAGGCTCATCAAGGCCATAGAGGAGGATAGCCAGGACGTCAACGATTACGCCCGCCTCGGCCTCTTCTTCGAGTCCCGCCGCATCGGGCTGGCGGACCTCTACTCCTTCGGCTGGGATGATCCCGACTCCGTCCCCGACGAGGAGAGCGCCCAGCGGGCCTTCGTGAAGCTCTCCGCATTCTTCCGCAAGCTGGGCGAATCGGTATCCCGCGACGATGAGCGCGGCTGCCTCGTCTTCGACAGCGGAGACGGGGTGCGCGTGGACATCGTGGAGATCAAGGCGCGGCTCAAGAGCCCGGAGAGCATGTTCGCGAAACTCGGAAAGGACGCCGAAGGGGAAGCCTACGGCATCCGCGACATCGTGGCCGTCACCTTCCTGCTCAAGGACCGGGAGGATACCCTCTCCCTTTTCCACGCGCTCCAAAAAAGGGGCGTCATCCTCCAGGAGAACACCATATCCACGTCCATCACCCAGACCCTCTTCGCGGACGGGAAGGATATGGAGGAGGCGGTCAGGCGGCTCATGCGCAACCTCGCGCTATATGGCGCGGCGCGCTACGGCGCGGCGCGGACCGTGGACGAAGCGGAGGTGACTGCGGCGGCCGCGGAATTCTACGCGGCGCTCGGCATGAACGCGGTCCGCAATCCCCACACTTCCGACAAGCACCGGAAATTCCAGTGCAAGATAAACTTCTCGCTTCCCGTACACCGCGACGCGAGCACGGGACGCATCCTCGTTCCGGGCACGGTCGCGTATACCTATCGGGACCGGATCGACGTGATCACCCAGCAGCACACCCTACCGGTGGAGCTCAGGATCTCCGACCGCCGGAGCTGGGAAGAATCGGAGCAGCGGGGCGAGGCCCACCACGACGCCTACAAGCTCCGCCAGCTCCTCGTGCTCATGAATCGGCTCTTCGGCCCCCTCTTCAATTTCCCCGCCGAGGACTTTCCTCATCTTCGCGAGGACCAGGCGCGGCTCTTCGCGTAGCGGGCGGGACGGCGGGACTCTTCCCTGAGCGACGACGGCGGACGACGGGAGGTCCGTAAGCGTCGCTCAGGGAGCGTCGCGGAATTCCGTCGGGGTCAAACCGGTTTCCCGCTTGAAGATCGCGCCGAAGTACCGATGATCGGCATAGCCGACCAATTCGGCGATCTCGGCGAGTTTCTTGTCGGTGGATCGGAGCAGTTCCTTGGCCCGCTCGACGCGGTAACCGGCCAAGTACTCCACGAAGCCGACACCGAACCCTTTCTTCATGATCTTGCTGAGATAGCTCCGGCTCATGCCGAGCTCGTCGCAGAGTACGCCCACGCTGAGTTCCCCTTCCGCGTACCGATCGGCGACCACGCGGCGGATCTCCGCGGCGCGGCGGGCGGCCGGGTCGGCGCGGCGATCGAGGAGCGCCGACGAGAGCTCCCTGCAGGCGGCGGCCATAGCCCGCTCCAGGTCCTCCAGTCTCCGCATGCCGGCGAAGGGTTTCGTTTGGTCGATGAGCGCGAGCGATTCCAGGTCGTCCCGCGCGAATCCGAGAGCCTCGGCGGCGTCCAGGAGCGCGAAGACCAAGCGCCGCGCCTCCAGATCCGCGCGATCGGGCCGCGGAGAAGAAGCGCGGAGCGCCGCGGCGAATTCCCCCACCGCCGCGAGGGCGTCATCCAGGGAGGACGAGAGCGCGAGGGACAGGCGCTCCGCGGAACGGCGCAGGCGGGGATCGCCGCCCGTGTCGGGAGGGAGGTCCTCCCACCGGACGGGGCGCCCGTCCCCGCTCTTGAGGAATCGGGACTTCAGGGCTTCCTCGGCCTGGGACCGCGAAAGGGGAATTCCCGCCGAACCCGAGACCACGCCGCCGACCGCGAGGAGCGCCTCTGTGCCCGCCGACGCGCGAAGCCGGGCCGCGGCTATTTCCGCGTACGCCCGGAGCCCGTCGCGGAGCGAAGCCTCGTCGTTCGCCGACGCCAAGGCCGCGGCCAAGCGGGTCCCGCCGTCCCGATCAGATTCGTACGCGAAGACGGCCGCTTCCAGCCGGCCGCGGCCCGCGTCCTCCAACGCCGCGAGGGCGGAAGAGAGGACCGCGTCGGCGTCCGCGCGGGGAAGGCCGACGTCGCATTCGGCGAGCAGCACGGCGTAGACCGGGGCGGACAGCGCGCCGCTCTCCACCGAGCGCCAGGCGACGAGTTCATCGTCGGTGAGGCGTCCGGACAGGAGGGCTCCGAGCGCGCGTTCCCTGCGGAACCGTTCCGCGGTTTCGGCCAGGGCTTCCAGGCTTTGGTTACGGTCGCGCTCGGCCTTACCCGAATCCAGGCGTTCCTTGAGCCGCAGGAAAAGGGAGCGGATGTCCTTGGCGGAGACGGGTTTCAGGAGGTACTCGGCCACGTTACGCCGGATGGCCTCCCGGGCGTATTCGAATTCGTCGTAACCGGAGAGGACCACGACGACGGCCTGAGGCAGGTGTTCCTGGGCCCAGAGCGCGAGCTCCAGGCCGTCCGCCACGGGCATGCAGATATCGGTGAGCACCACGTCCGGCCGCTCGCGGGCGGCGACCTCCATCGCCTCGCGCCCGTCGGCGCAGGCTCCGACCAGACGGAAGCCGACGGCGGCCCAGTCCACCCGATCGGCGAGTCCGCAGCGGATTATCTCTTCATCGTCGACTATCAGGACCTTGTACATAACCCGGAGGATTATACCATCGATCCGGGCCGTCATTGACTCCCATAAAACGGGATACGATACTGAAACCGGGCGAGGTGCCCCAATGGAAGAAGCAGGTCAAGTTGCGTACGTAAAAACCCAAGACGTCGACCAGGTGGTCACCGTACCGATTTCCACGGGAAAACCCGAGGTCGCCGACGTGGTACGGGAACGATGGCAGGGCATCGTCGATCTCGTCGCCGGCATACTGAAAGTTCCCACCGGCCTCATCACGCACCTCACGACCACGGATCTGGAGATCTTCGTCGCGAGCCGGACCGAGGGAAATCCGTATAAGCGCGACGATAAGGACAAGCTCGGTATCGGCATGTTCTGCGAATCCGTGGCCGGGAGCCAGCGCCGCCTCATGGTAAGCGACACCGAGGAA
>JAEWSV010000421.1 GCA_023398155.1 Spirochaetota bacterium | reverse complement strand
GACGTGCCGAAAAGGGAGGCGGCCACGAAGAGGAATTCGTCGTTCCAGCGAGGCGAAAAGCCCATCCTCGTGAACGAGCCGTTCGTGATCACGTTGTGGGCTTTGCCGAGGGCGCGTATCTCGTCGAGGGCGAGCGTAAAAGGCGAGGGCACCAGGGAGGCGTTTTCTCGGGAGAAAATGAGCGCGGGTAGATTGAAGGAGACCGGCAGTAGGTACTGTTTTCCGTCGATGTTCCCGAGCGCGAGCAGTTTCGGGTAGAACGCGGTCTCCGTGAGCAGCAGTTCTTCGAAGAAATAATCGAGCGGGCGGAAGAGGGTGCGGGTGGACGCGCTCTTGAGCCAGCTGCCCACGACGAGGTCGGGGTATTCGTCCGCGCCGACGAGAGCCTGCGCGGGCGCCTCCCGATAGTAGGTTTCCAATTTATAACGCGACTGGCTCGCGTTGAAGAGTTCCGCGTACAGGGCGAACTCGGGACGATCCGTCCAGAGGACCGCGACCTTCGGCTCTATGAACTCGCAGGAGGATAAGAACGCGAGTAGGCCGAACAGGAAAACGGCAGGGACGGCATGGGTGCGTGGACTCATGACCGAATCCTACGGGCGGTTTTTTCCCTTGTCAATCGGCGGAACGGGGGATATAGTCGAGCCAATGCACGTCAAGGATCATGAAGTCATTCGCCTCATAGAACGTCTCGGCGAGCACTATCGCTCCAACATTTCGAACCGGTACATCAGACCGGCGCTCCAGCACCTTACCTTGGATAACCAGTCCTGGGATCTCATCGAGAAGCTGACCGAGCGTACCGATATGTATAATTATCAAGGCGACCATTTGGACGATCTGTACCGTCAGATCGCGGCCGCGGCGCGTTTCACGGCCTTGGCCCGCAAGGACCTCGCGCCGACCCTCCGCCTGCATCTCGGCAGCGGTCCGGGAACTGACCGCGTCCTCCGTGATATGGCCGTCAATAATTTCCTGTCCAACCTGAAGGTATTCGCGGATCTTCTCAACGAGCTGTACTTGAAGCTCGTCGTCCTGGATAAGGAGGACTCCACGGGGAAGGTCCCCCTCTATCTCCAAATGTCCGAACTCAACGACATCGGCCGTCTGCTCGTAGGCTAAAGTCGGCCGCTTCCGCGGCCGTGAGGTCGGCCGCTTCCGCGGCCGTGAGGGCGTCCGCTCCTGCGGCCGTGAGGTCGGCCGCGAGAGCGGAAGGCCGCCGGAGCGGATCGCCGCGAGGTGCTCCGCTCCGGCTCATTTCGCGGCGAAGATCGCGGCCACCTCGTAAATCGTGCGGTAGATGTCCGTGAGCCGGTCGGCGTCCACGCTCGCGAAGGCGACCCTGAGGTACTTGTCCCCGAGAGCGATGGTGCCGATCCCATGGTCCTTGAGCAGGGTCTGACGGATCGCCTCCGCTCCGCCGGACGCGCAACGGAAACTCATGAAATAACCCGAGTTGAAGGGAAGGGGCGTGAGCTTCGGATGCGCCGGATTCTGCGCGAGGAAGGCTTTGACCGCCTCGTACCGCTTCTTGAGCAGGGACCGGTTGTGGGCTTTTTCCGTTTCGGTACGCGGATCGGCCATGGTCTTGAGCATCAGGTACTGGGCAGGGGTATTGGAGCAGGACACCGACGACCGGATCGCCCCCATGAGTTTCTTGACGAGGGCTTCATAAGCGGCCTCGTCGAGGCCCGCCGAACCGAAGGTGACGAAGCCCATGCGGAGGCCCCACACGTAATCCTCCTTGGTCGGACCGTCGATCTTGACGGCCAGGACCCGTTCGTGGAGGCTCGCCATGCGGCCGAAGAGGGATTCCGGATAAATGTCGGCTTCGTAATTGAGGCCGAAATACGCGTCGTCGCAGACCACGAGCACGTCCGCTCCGCCTTCGGCGATTTCTCGGATGAGGGAGAAGAGGGCTTCCGCCTCGGCGACGGTCACCGAATAGCCCGAGGGGTTCTGGGGGAAGTTGAGGACGATGCGGACGGCCCCCGACTTCGCGGCGGCCTTCATCGCGGTCCTGATCCCGTCCGTCACGTCGAGTCCGCGGCCTGACCCGAAGAAGGGAATCTCCACGATGTTCGCGCCGGCGCGGTCGCCGAAGATGAGTCCGTAGTTGTCCCAACACGGGTCGCTCAGGAGGATGGTCGTACCTTCGTCCAGGAACAGGTCGGCGACATACGCGATGCCCGCCGTGAGCCCCGGCACCACCACCGGAAGGGACATCTTGGCAGGATCGATGGAAGGGTTCTTCTTGACCATCGCGTCCCGCCACGCGGTCCGGGCCTGCTCCACGCCGGCGGTCGGCGCGTAGGTCACCGCTTCAGCGGCCGAAAGCGTGGGCATTCCGTCGGCGATCGCCGAAAGGATGAGGGGGCGTCCCCCTTCGTACGCCATGCCTATCGTCGCGTTCGCCTTATGCGCGAGCTTTTTCGCCTCGGCGGACTGAGGGATTATCCCCTTGGGGAAATAAAGACGCTTGCCGAGGCTCGAGAGGAGCCTGCCGGCCACGGTGCCGTCTAGTGCGGCATTCAGTTCGAGGGCGAGGGCATTCATGAGCGAAAGGTACGCGTAGGGGTGAGGCGCTGTCAATATTGCCAGGACCTTTTCGCGCGGTTAGAATGCGTCTATGGATCGAGACAGGATATCGGAAGCGTCATCTACTATCGACGCGTGCCGAACGGAGCTGGCTAAACGGGTGGTCGGTCAACGCGAGATGGTGGACGGGCTGCTGACGGCCCTCATTGCGGGCGGGCACGCGCTGCTGGAAGGCGTTCCCGGCCTCGCCAAGACGCTCGCGGTGAAAACCCTCGCCGACCTCACGGGCCTCTCCTTCAAACGCGTGCAGTTTACGCCGGACCTACTCCCGGCCGACCTCACGGGAACCCTCGTATGGGAACAGGCCACGGGCGCCTTTTCGGTCCGCCGCGGACCAGTATTCGCCAACGTGGTCCTCGCCGACGAGATCAACCGGGCTCCCGCCAAGGTCCAATCCGCGCTACTGGAGGCGATGGAAGAGCGGCAGGTTACCATCGGAGACGAGAGCCTCGCCCTGCCCGATCCCTTCTTCGTTTTGGCCACGCAGAACCCCATCGAGCACGAGGGGACCTACGCCTTGCCCGAGGCCGAATTGGACCGGTTCTTGCTTAAGCTTTCCATTCCCTATCCTTCGCGGGAGGAAGAGGCCCGTATCGTCCGCTTCGCCACCTCGGCCTCGGCGGCCGAGCCGGTCGCGCCGATCCTGGATTCCGCGGCCCTGCGTTCCTTGTCGGCCGCAGCCGACGCCGTCCGCGTGGACGAAAAAGTCGTGGAATACCTGGTGTCGGTGGTCGCGGCTACGCGGCCCGCCGACGACCGGAAGAAGGGGGCGCGGGATGACCTGTATCGATATATCTCCTTCGGGGCTTCGCCGCGCGCCTCGCTCGCCTTGTTCCGTTGCGCGCGCGTGCGCGCACTGTTCGCCGGCCGGACCTTCGCCACGCCCGAGGACGTGAAGGCCGCCGCTCCCGCCGTGCTGCGCCACCGCGTGGTGCTTTCCTACGAGGCCGAGGCCGACGGCCTGGACGCGGACGCGGTGATCGAGCGGGTCTTGGCCTTCGTCCCGGTGCCGTAACGGGCCTTCCCGTGGACCGCCGCGCCCTGCTCGAACGCATTTCCACTTTTCCCCTCATCGCCGAGGAGTTGGCCGAAGAACTCCTGTCGGGCGACTATCGGTCCGTCTTCAAGGGGCAGGGCATCGAATTCGATGAGGTCCGGCGCTACCAACGCGGCGACGACGTCCGTTCCATCGATTGGAACGTGAGCGCGCGCTTCGGCGCCCCCTTCGTGAAACTGTACCGGGAGGAGCGCGAGCTCACCGTCTTCATCGTGCTTGACGTGTCGGCGTCCATGAACTCGGGCGGCGGCGAAGCGAGCCGCCGCGATCAGTCGATACTCGCGGCGGCCCTCGTGACGCTGTCCGCGGAGCGGGCGGGCGAACGGATCGGCGCCGCCTTCTTCGACGAGGAACCCGGCCGGGTATTCCCGCCGCGTAAAGGTCGGCCGCATGCCATGGCGATCGTGGACGCGGCTCTGGAGGCGCGTCCGCGTGGGCGCGGGAGCAACTTGGCTCGCGCCCTCGCCGGTGCGGCCCGGCTCCTCAAGCGACGCAGCCTGGTGGTGGTTATTTCCGACTTCCTCTGCGCCGACTGGGAGTCGGACCTCGGTATGCTTTCTCGACGCCACGACGTAGTGGCGATCAAGATCACCGATCCCGTCGATGAGACGATGCCGGACGCCGGTCTGGTCTTCATGCGGGATCCCGAGACGGGAATCGAACTCCGTTCCCCGACGGGTTTCGCCTCGTTCCGCTCGGCGTGGAGGGAATGGCACGCGGACCGCGGCGCCGCCTGGCGGACCGCGTGTAGCCGGCGCGGCGTCGCCTGGCTCGAACTTTCCACCGAGGACGATCCCGTCGTAGCCCTCTCCCGCTTCTTCGGCTCAAGGAGCCGCGCGTGAAAGGGGCTCGGCTCCGAGGCGCCCGCGTCGGCCGGCTCGGGCCGCGTTCGCTCGTCCTCTCGCTCGTCCTGGCCTGGCTCGTGTGCGCCGCCGGTTCGGCGGAGACGACCACGGGGGGGAACGCGGAGCCGGTGCTCGTGCCGCAGACCGTGTATGTCGGAGATCGGGCGCGGCTCATCGTCCCCGTGGATGCTTCGGCGGCCGGCCTCGCCTCGCCGACGGTGATTGAAGTCGCGGAGCGGCTTCCGCGTTCCAAAGACGCCGTCGTACTCCGCGTGGAGTTGCAACGCGCGGAAGGCGGCTGGCGGGCCCTGGTGGATTTTACCGCCTACGCTCCCGGAGCCGTGGAACTGCCCCGGATCGAGGCGGGCGTCGTCGTGCTTTCGGGTCTCGTCGTATCGATCGCGTCGATCCTGGAGACCGAGGGCGGAACCGCCGAATTGTCTCCTCCGGCCAAACCCCTCGCGGCCCCGGGTACCGCGCTCCTCCTGTACGCCTCCACCTTCACTCTCGTAGCGGCGGCTCTCCTGGGCGCCTTCCTCTTCGTGCGGGGACCGGCCCTCGTCCGGGATGCGCTGGAGCGGCGCCGGAGGGGACTCGTGGCGCGCTCGATGCGCCGAGTCGCGGCGCGGCTCGCGGACAACCTCGCGACGATGAATCCGGCGGATTTCCTCGCGATCCTGTTTTCCGAGTTGCGGAGCTATTTATCGTATCGGACCGGGGTCAACTGCCTCGCGCTGACCCCCCGCGAGTTTCCCGAGGCCCTGGATCGCGGTCCGCGGCTACCCTCTTCTCGGAACAACGTCTACGTCATGGTGGAGTCCAAAGACGGCGCCTTCCTGGAAAAGCTTTTCCGCTGGGGGGACGCCGTGCGTTTCGGCGGGGAGACGACGAGCCGCGCCGAGCTCGACGCGGCCTTGGAGGAGGTCGTAGCCCTCGTGGAGAAGGTTGAGGTTGCCTTGGAAGCGAATGCCGCCCGGCGCCGGGCGGGACCCGGGACGCGGAATGCGGCCTCCGACGCGACCGGAGCGGGGGCGGCCACATGACGCTGAGCTTTGAACGGCCGTTCCTGCTCTTCTTCTCCGTACTCGCGCTGGCCGCCGCGTACATCGTCTCCCGGATCCTCAGGAGCGCGGCCGCCATCGAAATTCCCTTGGGGCCGCCGGGGGGCGCCTCGTTCGAGCCGCCGGTCGGCGCCGAACTGGTCGTCCGGCTCCTCCATGCCGCCGAAATCCTCGGAGCCCTTTCCCTCGCCATCGCCGCCGCGGGACCGGTTTCCCTCACCGCCGAGACGGTCTGGTTGGAACGCGGCGCGGACGTCCTGTTCATCGTGGACGTGAGTCCGAGCATGTCCGGCCGCGACATGGCCGGGTCGAGCCGTTTCGACGCGGCCCGCAGGCTCGTGCGCGAATTCGCGGTGAACCGCGGCGCCGATGCCGTCGGCCTCGTGGCTGTCGGCGGCGACGCCGCCCTCCTGGTGCCGCCCACCATCGACCGCCGCGCGCTCCTCCGGCGCCTCGACTCCCTCGCGGTCGCGGAGCTCGGAGACGGCACCGCCTTGGGCCTCGGGCTGTCGGTCGCGGCCCTCCACTTGCGGTCCTCGCGCGCCGTCCGGAAGGCGGCGGTCCTCATCACCGACGGCGAGAACAACGCCGGTGCCGTCCATCCGGCGACGGCAGCCGCGGCCCTCCGCGCCTCCGGGGCGACGCTCTGGGGCGTCGGCGTCGGCGGAGCGGGAGAGGTTTCCATCGACTATATCGATCCGGCCAGCAAGCTCCGGCGCACCGGCGTCTTCGATTCCCGTTTCGATGCGGAAGCCCTACGGTCGATCGCCCGAGCCGGCGGCGGGATCTACCTGGCCGCGCCTTCGGCCGAAGCCTTCGGACGGGCCTTTTCCCGGCTCGATGCCGCGGAGGCCACCGCGACGAGGTCGAGCACGCGCATCAGGACGGCGACCCTCCAGGCTCCCTTCATCGTCGCGGGCATCGCGCTCCTGGTCGCCGCTCGGGCCGTCCGGCGCTTGGTATTGGGGGCGTTCTTATGAGCTTCGACCACCCCCGCTACCTACTCCTGCTCATGCTCCTCGCGCCCGCCATCCTCGTCGCGCCGCGCCGTTTCGGGCGGCGGCTCGCCGGCCTCTTGGCGTTGATCGGCGGGGGATCCGAGGGCGTCGATGTCCTGATACGGGATTTGAGGAATCGGTATACCCTCTCCACCCTCTTTTTCCTTTCGAGCCTTACACTGGCCGTCTTCGCCCTGGCCGGTCCGCGTTGGGGAGAGCGCCTCGTGAGCGAATACCGGCGCGGCGTGGACGTCGTCCTGGCCCTCGACCTCTCCCGCAGCATGGACGCGCAGGACACGGTCCCCTCGCGTCTAGAACGCGCCGCCGCGATCGGGAGGGAGCTCGCGGAGGCTTCGGCCGGCATCCGTTTCGCCGTGGCCATCGGCAAGGGCGGCGGCGAACTCGCGGTTCCCTTGACCGACGATACCGAGAGCGTGCTCGCCTTGCTCGACGCCGCGTCCAGCAGCGCGATGACTGCGGGCGGCACGGACCTCGAGCGTCTGTTGGACGCGGCTTTATCCGCTTTCGTGGATACGGTGCCGACGCGGCGCGTAGTGGTGCTCTTCTCCGACGGCGAGGCCCTTTCGGGAGCCCTGGGCGCGGCGACCGATCGAGCCGCGAAGGCAGGCGTCAGCGTCCTCTCGGTCGGTCTCGGCACCGTCGATGGAGCGCCGGTGCCGGTTTCGGACGGAGAAGTCATCAGGTCCGCCGACGGAAAGCCCATCGTGAGCGCGCTCCGCGACGCGCCGCTGCGCGCCGCGGCGGAGCGGACGGCGGGCCTCTACGTGGACGGCAACCGCAGCGACGCCGGACGCATCCTCGCGGAACGGGTTATCGCCGTTTCCTCGCACGGAGCGGCGGACGCCTTCCGAACCGAGGCCATGCCGCGGAGCCACCTGTTCCTCATCGCCTCCCTCGTCGCGTTCGCCGCCGCCAAGCTCGCCGAGAACGGCTTCAGGAGGAAGCGATGATCCGGTATTCCCGCGCGGTCCTCTTCGCCAGCGCCGCCCTGCTCGCCTCCTGTTCTATGTACCGGGAACGGCTGGCGGTTATGGAAGGCAATCTCCTCGCGTCCCGCGGAGTTCCGAGGGAAGCGACCGCGGCCTATCTCCGTGCCAAGAACGATCCGGCCGTCGCGCCCTATGCCGATTACGGCCTCGGTTCCGTCTATCTCTCGCTCGCCGAGACCGAGGCGGCCGTCAGGCGCTTCACCGCGGCGGAAGACGCCGCCTCATCCCTGCCGTCCGCCCGGGAGTTGTCGTTCCGCTCCCGGTACAACCGGGGAATCGCCCGCTACCGGGCGGGGGATTTCGCCGGCGCCGCCGCGGATTTCCGGCGGGCCCTGGAGACGGACGGTTCGCGGAAAGAGGCCAAGCGTAATTTAGAACTGAGCCTACGCATGCTTTCCAGGAAAAGCTCGTCGGCGACGTCGATGGCTCCGCTCGGAATGCGCGAGGCCGGAGCCGAACCGAAGGACCTGTTCGATTTTATCCGCGAAAAGGAAAGCGATCGTTGGAGGAGTAGGGAATGGAAGGGCGACGTTTCATCGGCCGCCGATTATTGAGGAGGCTGGAGAGCGAGCGAATCCCGCGCTCCGGCCTTACGCTCTGTCTTTCCGCCCTGCTGGTCCTGACGCCGACGGGAAAAGCGGAAGCTGCGACCGGAGGCTCGCTTCCGGAGGAACCGCTCTCGGTACTCGTCTCGGTGAGTCCGGAGCGCCCTTCCATCGACGTTGCCCTCGTCGTTACCCTCCTCGTGGAGTATCCCGATCCGTCCCGCGTCGCCGTTCGAGCTCCCGCCTTACCGATGGGGGTCACCTTGGAGCGGGTGCGGAGCGAGCCTCGGCTCATCCGCGGCGACGATCGGGAAGAGCGCTGGACCGTAGTAGAGTTCACGTTCTCCGTGGCCGCGGAAGGCGTATTCGCGTTCGAGCCTTTCCGCGTCGACGTCCCCGAGAAGCAGGGCCGCACGCCGCCCCTGAGCATCCGCGTCTCCGGTCCGGGCGGGGCATTCCGTACTCCCATCCTGCCGCGTTCGTTGGAATGGGAGCGGGTGCCGTTTTCGCTCCGCGCCGGAGAGTCGGCTGAGATCCTGCTCGTCATCACCGGGGGCGGGCCGGTCGGTGATGCGACGATCGCGGCCGAAGCGCCGGAGGGCGCGCTCATGGAGAGCCTGCCGCTCACCGATGAGGACCGCGGCCGGGGCGTCGTCGGGCGCTTTAGGCTCACCGCGCTCGAACCTCCCGGCTTCCGGCTCCCGGTCGTCCTCGTGTCTTTCGCGGGCGAATCCGCGCTTCGCGCTGAGGCCGGGAGGATCGCCGTATCGCCCGGTCCTGCGCAAGAATCGAGCGGCAGGAGGCCGGCCGCGGTTTTCGCGCCCGCTCAAGCGGAGAGCGGGAAACGCGCGATGAAGCCGACGTTCCCGAACGCGCCCCGTTTGTTCGCGCCGCTCCGCCCTTACGCTGAAAGGGCGCTCGCGCTCGCGCGGAGCGCTTGGGGTACCGATGACTACGCGCGCTCTCTCGCCCTGCTCAGGCGGGCTGAGCGCGACTCGGTCGCGGGCCTGGTCCTTGGCCGCGTACGGAAGGAAGCCGAGCGTTCGCTCGGCCTGACGAATACTCCCGATGAAGACTATGCGCCCACGGCCTTGGCGGGGCTCGCGATCGCATGCCTGTCGGCCCTTCTTCTCGTACTATTTTTCAAGCGGAGAGTAGCCTCCGGAAAGCGGCGCGGTTATACTGTCGCGATTCTCTTCCTCGCGCTCGCGGCCCTTTCGCTGGGGCGATGGGCGGCCGTCCGGTTGGACGCCGCGGGGTTTTTCGGGAGAGGAATCGCCGCGGTAGCGCCCGCTTGCGCCGTTTACCGCATCCCGGAGAAAGAGGGCGGAGTCGCCGCGGAGTTCGTTGCCGGCCAGCCGGTACGGCTCCGTAGTTCCGCCGGAATTTGGCAGTACGCCGAGACGGCGGACGGTCAGGCGGGGTGGGTGGAAGCGGAGCGGATGATCAGATACTGAAGGGAAGGCGTTCATTCGATGGATTTCGGAGATATTCTGGACGATTGGGATCGTCAGACGGCAAAGCCCGCGGGTAAGAAGGCGATCCGCGCCGAAGGAAAGGCGCGCGAGCAGGAGGCGGACCTTCAGAAGTCCCTCGCTGCCAAGGAGAATCCTCCCGCACGGCCGGCCTCGACGCGGGCCGCGGAGGAGCCCAAAACCGTTGACCCGCTCACGGCGTGGTTGCGGGTGAACGGCGTGCAGGACAAGGACGCCGCCGCCGAAGCTGACATCCTTTCCGCCGCCGAGCGCCGAAGCCGGCTCCGCAATAAGACTCCCGATGCCGTCATCGACCTCCATGGACTGACGCGCGACGAAGCGTGGTTACGCCTTTCGGCCTTCTTCGCCGCAGCGTTGCGGCAAGGCGCCGAAAAGGTGCTGGTGGTGCACGGGAAGGGTAATCATTCGGAGGGGGAGGCCGTACTGAAGAAGGCGACCCGCGATTTCGTGGAGCGATGTTCGTTCGCCGGGGAATGCGGGCAAGCCGACTCCCGCTCCGGCGGAGCGGGGGCTACGTGGGTTATTTTAAAAAGGGATCGTGAGGAAGAAGAAGGCTCTCAACGCTCGCGATAGATAATGCGGCCACGGCTCAAGTCGTAGGGCGAGAGCGCGACCTTGACGCGGTCGCCGGGGACGATGCGGATGTAGTGCTTGCGCATCTTTCCGGAGAGGTGCGCAAGGATCAGGTGTCCGTTCTGCTTGTCGAGCTCGACTCGGAACATGGTGTTGGGAAGGGCTTCACGAACGACGCCCTCCACCTCTATCGCTTCTTCTTTCGCCACGGCGTCTCCTTGAACTCGCATGCTGAAGGATCGGCCCAGCGTAAAAAAAAACGCGGCCCGGTCCAAGAATTTGCTTTTCGATTTATACGTCCTATAATGCTATAGGCAATCGGTCGCCTTTGTCAACCGGAGCTTTCCGGCGAGGCCGCGGATCGCTTCGGCGGCGACCGAACCGATCGTAGACCGGTTGACAATTTCCGGCCCGTACTGCATTGTACGCGGACTTTTTCGTCGCCTGAATCTTCGCGCTGGATGTGCGACGGGCGACCTCACAAGGGGGACCGGCATGGATCAAGACTTCGTCGAAAGGATGAGGAAATCCTTGGTCGATCTCAAGACGGAGATCATTACGAACCTGATCGCGGGCAACGCCGATTTCAAGGAAATCGTCGAAGGCATGGATCCGAAGGATTTCGCGGACATCGCGTCCGACGATATCGATCGGAAGATGATCGAGGCGATCGGTACCCAGGACCTGAAACGGCTCAAGCTCATCGATTCCGCGATTACGCGGATCCAGCAAGGCAAATACGGCCTGTGCATGAAATGCAGTAAACGCATCCCGACGGATCGTTTGGAAGCGATTCCCTACGCGCTCATGTGCATCGAGTGCAAGGCGGAGGAAGAGCGGAGGAATCGCTAGCCGCCGAACCCTACAATGGGTCGTCGGCCCAGATCGCGCGGCCGTCGCTCGATCTGCCGCGGAAGAGTACGACGCTGGAATAGCCCGCCGATACCATAAGTCGGCGGGCTTCTTCGTAATGTCCCCCCAAGTGTTCTCCCCGGTGCGCGTCGGCGTTGATGGCCATCCTCACGTTCCGCTCGCGCAGTTCGCGGATCATCCAAGGTGCGGGATAGGCCTCGACGGTGTTGCCGCGATTGAGGCCGCCGGTATTCACTTCCACGATGGCACCGCTTTTCGCGATCGCGTCCATCGCGGTTTCGGCCCGGCCGCGATAGGCGGCGCCTTCAGGATCGAACCAGCCATTCCCGCGATTGTTCTTCTTGACCAGGTCGAGGTGGGCGACGACGTCGAAGCCGCCGTCGGCGGCCATGGCGGCGACCGCTTCCCAGTAGGCCGCCGCGGCCGCTTCTCCGTCGCCTCCGAAACCGTCGCGGACGCCCCGCTCCCATTCCTCGGCCGGTCCGTCCACGGTGAAAGCTTCCGCGC
>JAEWSV010000412.1 GCA_023398155.1 Spirochaetota bacterium | reverse complement strand
AGGTTCCGACCACCTACGATGAGCTCAAGGCCGCCGTTAAGGCCTTCACCGCGGCCGGCGTCATCCCCATCGCCCACGGCAACAAGCCCAAGTGGCCCGCCCAGTCCTGCGTCTTCAGCCTGCTGGCGAACCGCTACACGGGTAGCCAGTGGCTCGACGACGTCCTCGCCGCCAAGGGCGCCAAGTTCACCGACAAGCCCTTCGTCGACGCCCTCTCGAGCCTCCAGGAACTCGCCGCCCTCGGCGCCTTCAACCGCGACTACAACAGCGTGGACGACGTCCAGATGCGGGACTACTTCTTCCGCGGAGAGGCGGCCATGATGATCGGCGGCTCGTGGATCCTGCCCGGCCTCATCTCCAACGCGAGCGCGGACCTCAAGGCCAACATCCGCATGACGGTGCTCCCGTCGGTGCCGGGCGGCAAGGGCGACCAGAACGCCATGTCGGGCGTCAGCAGCACCGGCATCGTGATCAACGCCAAGGCGAGCGCGGAGAAGAAGGCTGCCCTGGAGAAGCTCATCGTCTTCCTCACCAACGAGGAGGCCCAGCAGCTCTACACCCTTTCCAACATCCCCGTCTCGTCCAAGACCATGGTGCCCGACCCGGCTAAGGTGGACCCCCTCTACACGATGATGGTGGACCTCATCAAGGCGCACCCTCTCGTCACGGTCTACGACTCGGCCCTCAACTCCGAGCAGACCGAGATCATCAACAACGGCCTCCAGGGCGTCATGCTCGGAGCCCTGAAGCCCGCGGATCTGGCCGCGCAGCTCCAGGCGACCATAAAGTAACCGGACCGGCGAGGTAGGGGAGCGACGCGATGAACAGCTTTATCCGCAATCGGACGGCCATCGCGCTCGGCCTCGCGCCGGCCCTGGTCCTCTACCTCGCCTTCGTCATCCTGCCCATCGGCCGTTCCTTCGCCTTCGGCTTCACCGACTGGAACGGCCTCTCCAAGCCCGTGTTCGCGGGACTCTCCAACTTCGGCCGCATCTTCACCGACCCGGTATTCTGGACTGCGCTCAAGAACAACGTCTTCGTGGTAGTGGCTTCGGTCTTCGCCCAGATTCCGCTCGGCATCCTCGCCGCGATAGTCCTCACCGCCAAGCTCCGCTTCGCCCGGTTCTTCAGGACGGCCTTCTTCGTGCCCATGGTCCTGTCCACCGTCGTCGTCGGCCTCCTCTGGTCCACCATCCTCAATTCGCAGGTGGGGCCCCTCAAAGCCGTCCTGGAGGCCGTCGGTTTCGCGACGACGCCCGATTGGCTCGGGGACCCCTCCATCGCCATGTACACCCTCTGCGGCGTCATCGTCTGGCAGTTCGTGGGCCTCTACATGGTCATCTTCCTGGCCGCCCTCCAAAACATTCCGGAGGAACTCCTGGAAGCCGCCGAGATCGACGGGGCGGGGGAGACCGCCAAGCTCCTCAAGATACGCCTCCCCCTGCTCAAGCCCACCATCGCCGCCGCGGTGGTGCTCTGCATCTCGGGCAGCATGCGGTCCTTCGACCTCATCTACGTCATGACGGCCGGCGGCCCCGCCCACGCTACGGAAGTCATGGCCACCTACATGTACAACAAGACCTTCACCGTCTACCGGTACGGGTACGGAAGCGCCGTATCCCTCGTGATCTGCGTCCTCAGCTTCGCCCTCATCTCAGGAGGGCGCGCCCTGCTCGCCCGTAGAGGAGACCAGGAATGAATAGGCCCCGAGCCGAGCGGGGGCGCGTATCTGCCGTCGCCGCGCTCCTCCGCTATGCGCTGCTGCTCCTTTTCGCCTCAACGACCCTCTTCCCCCTCGTCTGGATGGGTTATAGCTCCTTCAAGACGAACGCCGAGATATCCCAGTCAGCTTTCGCGCTTCCCGCCGCCTGGCGCTTCGATAACTACGCGAACGCCTGGAGGACGGCCCGCATCGGCGACTATTTCTTCAATAGCGTCTTCGTCGCTGCGGCCTCGGTCGTCGCCACCGCCCTCCTCGGCGCCGCGGCGGCCTTCATCCTCGCCAAATTCCGCTTCGGCGGTAGGAAAGCCGTTTACGGTCTCTTCATCGTCGGCATGCTCATACCGCTCCAGGCCGTTCTCGTCCCCCTCTTCTCCCAGATGCGGGACCTCCGCCTCCTCGATACCTACCGGTCGCTCATCCTCGTGTACACGGCCTTCGGCCTTCCTACGACGATCTTCCTCATGGAGAGCTTCATCGCCGCCTTCCCCGATTCCATCATGGAAGCCTCCATCATCGACGGCGCGAGCGCCCCCCGAGTCTTCCTCCAGGTGGTCCTCCCCATGTGCGGCCCCGTCGTCGCGACCACTTCCATCCTCAACTTCCTCAACAACTGGAAGGAGTTCAGCTTCGCCCTCGTCTTCCTCACCTCCGAGGCTAAGAAGACCCTGCCCCTCGGGCTCTACAACTTCCTCGGCGCCTACACCGCCGACTACGCGGGCCTCATGGCCGCCCTCACCATCGCGACCCTGCCGACCCTGCTCTTGTATCTCGCGCTCCAGGATAGGATCATAACGGGGATGACGGCGGGCGCGGTCAAGGGGTAGGGGGACACCTCCCTCAGCCTACAGAAATCGCGCGGCGATTACGGAGTAACGGGGTCCTGGCAGGCAAACGCGTGAGTCTCGCTTGTCCTCGCCAGTAGGCTGCGGGAGACGCTCGCTCACACGTTTGCCAGCCACCCCTCGTTACCTCAAACCAGCCGCGCGATTTCTGCATGAAAGGGGGGTGATCCGCTACCCATGCTGGGGCGGTCCCCCTTTCGCTCCGAAGG
>JAEWSV010000407.1 GCA_023398155.1 Spirochaetota bacterium | reverse complement strand
GGTCCGAACCGATGCTGCGGCGTTTCGGCTTCAGGAATCCGCCGCCCATCAGTCGGATGATGAAGGGGTCGGCCGCGAGGAGACGCCAATCGCGCGCGTTCACCGAGGCAGCGGCCACCTTGATGAGGACCTGGCCTTCCCCGGGAATCGGCTTTTCGATATCGGCGAGCTCGAGGACCTCGGGCCCGCCGTACTTGGAATATATGAATGCTTTCACGCATTACTCCTTACCGAGGGCCGCGGTCGCGCCCCCCGAATCAATAGCCAAAATAGGAACGGAACCTCGCCGACGATCTCGGCGAAGGCCACGAACGGAGCGAGCGGTTCTACGAACTCCGGGAACAGGAAGACGACGGCGCTGTTGATCGCGTAGCCGCCGAAGCCGAGTAGGAGTAGGACGCCGAAAACCTTCGGGAAGAAGCCGGACTTGAGTACGAGGATGCCGAGGGGCAGGAGCCAGAGTCCCCAAAAGAAACCGGCGAGGTGGAAGCCGCCGTCGAACAACTCCAGGAAAAAGAGGACCGCGGCTTCCCGCTGCTGTTGGGTAAATACCCCGAGGGAGCCGGCGCCGTCCGAGAGGAGGAGGACGGCGACTTGGTTGAGCGCGTTGAGGATGGAGATGGGGACGGAGGCGACGACGAGGGTCAGGAGGATGCGCGCCTGCCGCTTGTCGATGGACTTGAAGAGGTCGTAGAAGGCTAGGGCCGCTATGAGGAAGGCGATCTGGCCGGCGATGCCGGTCACCATGCCGAGGCGGAAGAGGCGTTCTGAGCCCCAGATCGCGGCCGCGGTCGCCGCGGCGTCGCCGCTCGAGATGAGCTTTGCGGGAATGAATAGCAAGTTGAGCGGGCTGAGCACGGCGAGGGCCAGGTACCAGAATCCCGCAACCCTGGATCGCCTCAGGACCTGCACGGCATCGATCCCGGCGGCCGCAGTCTTCATCGTTTCGTTCATCGCATTTCTCCTATCGGCGTTTCACGCACCACGGTAAGCACGACGCATCCCTTCTTTTTTCCGCTCTCCGCGTACCGATGGGCCGCGGCGGCCTCTTCCAAGGGGAACGAGCGATCGACGATCGCCTTCAATCGACCCGCCTCTATGATTTCCTTGATAGTGAAGAGGTCTTCGGGCTTCTCGTCGACGAGCGCGCAGACGAGCTTCTTGCGGCCGGCCGCGGACGACGCGAGCATCTGGAGTACCTGCTTCATCTTGAAGCTGACCAGGACGAACCGGCCGTCGCTCGCGAGCGCGCGCTTCGCGACCGAGAAGGGCGTCTTCCCGAGGATGTCGATGATGAAGTCCCAGGTCTCGCCCCGGTCGGCGAAATTCTCCGCGGTGTAGTCGATGGCGGCCTCGGCGCCCAGCTCCCGCACGTAGTCCAGGCGGGCGGCGGAACACACGCCGGTCACCCGCGCTCCGAAACTGGAGACTGCGAGCTGGACGATCGCGGGCCCGATGCCGCCCGAGGCGCCGACCACGAGGACCTTTTGGCCCGGTCGAACCTGGATCTTCCGGAGCACGCCCAAGGCCATGATCGCCCCGTAGGGGACGGCGGCGGCTTCCTCCCAGGTCATGGCGGCCGGTTTGGGCGCGACGATACCGCGTTCCGGCACGCACAGGTACTCGGCGTAGGCCGCCATCAGCGGGCCTCGGTAGCCGAACACCGCGTCGCCCGGGCGGAACCGGGTCACGGCCGCGCCGACCGCCTCGACTTCGCCGGAGAATTCGCTTCCCAGGATCGTGACCCGTGGTTTCCGGAAACCGAAGTAGAGCTTGCCGAGCAGCCAGAAGAGGGCGGGCATGTGAAAGTCGCGGGGGGAAATGGCCTTGAAATCGCGGACGATGAGATCCCCGAAATTGACGGAAACGGCCCGGACGCGGACCAGGAGTTGATCGTCCTTCGGGACGGGCTTTTCCGCCTCCGCGAGGCGCAGCGCCTCGGGCGGACCGTATTCCATGAGCTTGATGGTTTGCATCCGTCGCAGCCTCCCCGGAGAAGGTATCAACATCGGCGCCGGAATCCGTAGATACTAAAGTACTGTTTTTCGCTATAGGAGGCCGACCGCCCGTCCGCGCGCCACGGCTTCGGTGCGGCGCCGGACCTCGAGCTTTTCGAAGACGCGCTGGAGGTGTCCCTTGACGGTGCTCAAGGAGAGGAAGAGACGGTCGCCTATTTCTTCATTGGAGAGGCCCTCGGCGACGAGGGCGAGGACCTCGAGCTCGCGCGGACTGAGCGGCTCCGCGGGAGGCGAGGCGAGCGGCGAGGCGGGAGGCGAGGCGGGAGGCGAGGCGGGAGGAACCGGCGACTGCCCGCGTCGCCGCGCCGCCTCCAGCGCGGCTTTCAGCTCGGCGATAGCCGAAAACCTGAGCGTGAGGTTATGCGTCCGGATCAGCACTTCGGCTTCCGCCGCGCTTTCGGCCGCGCTTTCCGGGTCGCCCCGGGCCAAGGCCAGACGGCCCAGGCCGAGGTAGGCCTCGCACGCGGGGCCGGGGATGATCAGTTCGCCCATCGCCCGGAGGACATCGCGATAGGTCGCCTCCGCGGCCTCCGCCTGGCCGCCCTCTTCCCGCAATTCCGCCAATCCGATCGCGGCCGAAATTCCGATGACGGCGTTCCCCGTCGTGCGGCTGATCGAGACGGCTTCCTCGAAGGCGCGCCGCGCGGCTTCCCGATCCCCTTGGAGCCTGAAGGCGAGGCCCATTTTCCAAACGGTCGCGGTGCGGACCGGGAGATTCTCCGGGGCGAGGTACTCCAAGGCGCGCCGCGACTCGGCGATGACCTTAGCCGGGTCGTTCTCCGCTGCGGCGATCAGGGCCCTGATGGCTGCGATGTGGCCGACGATGTTCCGCTTGGACTCGTCCTCTTCCGCTCGGCCCAACGCCGCTTCCGCGGCCTTCAGCTGCGGCTCCACGTCCATTTTCCCCGTCATGGTGGCGGCCGAGGCGTACATCACCCAGAGCGCGGGGCGCGCGTCCAGCTCCGCCGCGCTGAGCGCCTCTAACCACCGGAGCACCGGAGCCACGGCTCCGCGGAAGTGCAGAGGCATGCCCTTGCCCGCGGCGATGCGCGCCGCCAGGTCCACGTCGCCCGCGGAGACGGCGTGGGCGAAGGCCTCGAGCTCCAACCCTTTCTCCTCGAACCAGAGGGCCGCTCTCCGGTGCAGGTCGGCCGCGACCCGCTGCCGGGCCGCCTCCTGCCGTTCCAGGCTCCGCCGCAACGACTCGGAGAAGAGGCGGTGATAGCGATACCAACGGCGCTCGTCGTCCAGCGGCACTATGAAGAGATTGGAACGCTCCATGTATTCCAGCGTCTCCTGGCCGCCTCCCGTTCCGAGGACGGCGTCGCAGAGGGGGCCGGAGAGCCGGTCCAGGACGGAGGTGCGCAGGAGGAAATCGCGGACGCTCCCGGTCTGCCGCTCCAAGGCGTTTTCCACGAGATAATCGGTCACGAGGCGGTTGCCGCCCGAGAAGGACCGTATGAAGCTCGACGTCTCCCCGAGGCCGCGCATGGAGATGGCCGCGAGCTGGAGGGCGGCGACCCACCCTTCGGTGCGGCTCTCGAGGTCGGCGATGTCCTCCTCGCCGAGGCCGAGTCCCATCGTCCCTTTCAAGAATCGCGCGGTCTCGGCTTTCGTGAAACGCAGGTCGGCGGCGCGCAGCTCGTTCACCTGGGCGCGGGAGCGGAGCAGCGCCAACGGTAGGTCCGGTTCGTCGCGGGTGACGATGACGAGGTGCAGGCGCGGCGGTAGGTACTCCACCATGAAGGAGACCGCCTCGTTGACGCGTTCAGTGGCGGCGAGGTGGTAATCGTCCAGGACGAGGGTGAAGGGTTCGTCCGCGGCCGCGATCTCGTTGAGCGTGTGCGCGAGCAAGGCCCGGACCGGCGGGAGCTGCGGCGAGAGCAGGGCTCCCGAGAGCCGCGAACCGAAATCGGGAAGGACGGCGCGCACGGCCGCGACGAAGTACGCGAGGAAGCGGGCGAGGTCGCCGTCCTCCTCGTCCAAGGAGATCCATGCGGTCGGCCGATTCCCCCCGGCTATCCAGGATCCTACGAGCGTCGTCTTTCCGAAGCCCGCCGGCGCCGAGACCACGGTCAACTTCCCGCCCGATCCCTCGTCGAGCCGTTCGATGAGGCGCGGTCTCGGAACCGCCTTGAGCCTGGGGCGGGGAGGGTACAGCTTGACGGCCAGAATCGGCGCGGGCATGGTTAACCGAAGAGCATAGACCCGTCCCGCTGGTTTGGCAAATCACCGCGCGCCGGGCTCATACGCCTCCCGCGGGATGACCCGCTCCTGTCACCGGCGCCGCCGAGATATCAGCCGACCGGCACCGATTTGTAGATCCCGACGTACTCAGGGGTTTCTCCCCGTTCCATTTTCAGGCAGCAGTGGAGATAGCCGATATGGTAAAAGACGTGGCGGAGCTGGGCCAGGATGAGTTCCAGTCGGGTCAGTCTCAAATCCCTGAACGCGATCGTTTCTTCCAGCTTTGAATCCGTCAGCGCGGCCAGGTATCCTTGGACCTTGTCCCGAACGGCGCCGTAATACCGTTCGATCTCGCCCTTCGTCAACGCCGGCTCGGTATCCAGGTAGATGATGTCCATGTTCGGGAGGTGGAAATCCGGCTCGGCGAAAGAGGACGGATCGATGAGGTTCTTATCCAACGAGTGGATGAGGTGGTAGAAGTGTTTCCACGCGGCGAATCCGCCTTTACGCGCGCCGTACTCATCCGCCGGTATCGCGTCGAGCACTATTTCGATGTTCTGGAAAATCTGCCTCGATTGATTCCTGACGCTTTCAGCCAGCACGTCCCGCTCCTTCTATGACCATCCTATTTCTTGCGGCCGCCCGGGAACTGGATCGCCGCAATGAAACGGATGGTCCACGGGGTTAGGCCGACACCCTAATGTGGTACACGTTCCGTTCCCCGTCCAGCCCCTTGAAGACGGCCCGTTCGCGGCCGACTCGCCGCGCGTAGCCGCCGATGATCCGCTTGTTCGCCGCGTTCTCGAACAGGGCTTCGGAGACGATGACCTCGTTCGGTAAGGCCCGCGCCTGGACCCGGGCCGCCATGTTGACGGTGCTGCCGAAGTAATCGAGCCTGCCGTTCAGTGTCACGACGATCGTGGAGCCGGTGTGCATGCCGATCTTGATCTCGATCTTCTCGTCGGCGCCCAAGGACGCGTAACGGGATATGACGGCTTTCTGCGCCTCCAGGGCTGCCCGGAGGCCGTCGGACTGGTCGGTGAAGACGCCCATCACCGCGTCTCCGATCGTCTTCACGGGGACCCCGTTGTGCGCCTTGATCACCTCGAACAGTATCCGGAAATGCTCGCGGACGAGCTTGAACGCCTTGGAGTCGCCCAACGCCGTATACATACGGGTGGACCCCTTGATGTCGGTGAACAGGATGGTCGAGTTCATCATCTCCAGGCTCTGGTCCGGCAAGAGGACCTCGTCGCCCATGAGATCCCGGTACACGGGATTCTGGATGATGTCGACGCCGCGGATGACCGAATCGCCGCGCCACTTGAACATCCGCGTGCCCATGACGGAATCAAGGACGGACTTCGTGTACTCGGCCTTGAATTCGGGCGATATTTTCCTGACCTCGGGATGGACCGAGAAAAATACCTCTATGTTGTCGTCCAGCTTGTTGGCGAACCCTTTATTGCAGAGTCCGCAATGATTTTCGGCCGTAGCCTCGTGGATCGAGAGCGTCTCGTTGGGGATCGCGCCGCAGTAGGGGCAATGGTATTCCCACTCCATGCGGAAGATGCCCT
>JAEWSV010000344.1 GCA_023398155.1 Spirochaetota bacterium | reverse complement strand
ATTCGGTGACGAAGACGCCAGCGCCTTTGGAATGGGCGTAATCTATCCTGCGCGCCATCTCCTTCCAGTCATGGGACCCCGCGTAGTAGTGGAGGACGTACATGAGGTTATCGAAGGGGAGCGGAGCGTCGGCCGCGGTGTGGGGTTCCTGGCTCCAGGTGGGCGTCCCGACGAGGATCACGGAATCGGGATCGCGCGCGCGGATGACGGGAATAACTTCCATCGCGTAGGGGACGATGTTTCCCTTCCACGTGACGTCGTGGCTATTCGGCTCGTTGCAGATCTCGTAGATGATGTTCGGATAATCCTTGAACGCTTCGGCGGCGACCGCGAAGAAGGCCTTCGCCTGTTCCTTGTACTTGAGCGGATCCCCGTCGTTGAGGATATGCCAGTCCAGAAGTACGTAGAGGCCCGCGTCCAAAGCGGTCTTGGTCACCTTCATGAGCGCGTCCGTACCGGACTTGCCGATGAAGTAACCGTTGTAGTCGGTGTACATCGCGGCGCGGAAGAGCGTCATCCCCCAGTCGTCCCTGAGGAAGGCGAGGGACTCGGGAGTACAGTACTCTCCGTAGCTCGGCGCGTCCCAGAGGCTCATTCCCTTGAGCTGAACGACGTTTCCGTTCGCGTCAACCAGATCGTGGGCGACGACGCGCAACTGCCCGTGGCGATCGACGGGCGTCTCCGCGGAATTTTGACCCCACGCGGCAGGCGCGGCGGTTACGAGAGCGAGCGAGACGGCTAAGGCCGTGGCGAGGACGGCCGCGCCCGATGAGTCATTCCGGAATCCCCTCATGACGATCCCCCTATTCTTCCCCGATATAGCCCGCGATCACGTCGCGGTAAAAATAGAAACTGTCCTTGGGAATGCGCTCGAGCGTCCCGTAGTCGCAGTAGACGATGCCGAACCGTTTGGTGTAGCCGTGCGCCCATTCGAAATTATCGATGAATGACCAGACGAAATAGCCAGCCAGGGGAACGCCCTCCGCGATGGCGCGGGAACAGGCGGCCAGGTGCCCGCGCAGGTACTCGACCCGCTCGGGATCGTGGACCCTGCGCCGGCCGTTTTCCATCGTCGGCTCGTCGCGCTCCGCGCAGCCGTTCTCCATGATGTAGAGGGGAATCTTCCCGTCGGTTTCGGCGGTGATCCACCGGAGCTGCCGGAGGAGGCCCTCCGGCACGACAGGCCAGTCCGTGTCGGTGACGCGCTCGTAGGAATCCAGCTGCCGGATCGCCCGAGGATCGGCCGTATCCCCGGCGATGGGTCGTTCGGTGTAGTAGTTGAGGCCGATGAAGTCGATGGGAGAGGCGATGAGGTCGAGGTCGCCCGCCTCTACGGGAAACTCTACCCGCGCCCCGTTTCGGTCGATTATCGCGGGATACCCTACACCGAGCACGGGGCCGGTGAAGACCCGCGTCTGGTCGGCGATGACCCGTTCGGCGGCAGCGCGGTCCTCTTCCCGCCGGGTGGCGGCCCTCGGCGTCACCAGGTTCCAGACGATGCCGATCTTGCCGTCCTGCCCCAGGGAACGGTAGACCTTGACGGCCAAGCCGTGCGCGAGGTTGAGGTGATGCACGGCCCGATAGGCGGCCGCGTCGTCCGCGATGCCGGGAGCGTGCGCTCCCCAGCGGTATCCCATGTAGGCCGAGCACAACGGTTCGTTGAGGGTCGTCCACATCTTCACGTCGGCGCCGAACTCGGTGAAGCATACGCGCGCGTATTCGGCGAAGGCGGTCGCCGTCGCCCGATTCGTCCACCCGCCCGCGTCCTCAAGGACTTGGGGCAGGTCCCAATGGTAGAGCGTAGCGACGGGCTCGATGCCCGCGGCCTTTAAGGAAGCGATGAGCCGTTTGTAGTAAGAGATACCGGCGGGATTCGGCTTCCCCACGCCGGAAGGAAGGATGCGCGGCCAGGCTATGGAGAAGCGATAGGCCCGTATCCCCAAGCTCTCCATGAGCGCCACGTCCTCCGCGTACCTATGGTACTGGTCGCAGGCTACTTCTCCGTTGTGGCCGTTATATACCTTACCCGGCGTCCGGCAGAATCGATCCCAGATGCTTTCGCCCCGGCCGTCTTCGCGGCCGGCGCCTTCAACCTGGAAGCTGGCGGTCGCCGTCCCCCAGAGGAAATTTTCTGGAAAATGGAGGGCTGTCATCGGGGCTCCTTGCGCGACGAGAGTTGTTCTACGGCTTCATGAAACGGAAGCACCTTAAATGCGCCGGCACGAACCCCGCTCAACGAACGTTACCGGGATCAGCGTCCGGTTCGGAACGCTCTTATCCCGCAACAACTTGAGCATCAGGTCCGCGGCCGTCGCGCCGATCGCGGCGCGGTCCTGGCGGAAGGTAGTCAGCGCCGGAGTAGCGTGTCCTGCCCAATCGTTGTCGTCGAAGCTCACGATGGAAAGGTCGTCGGGAATACGGAGGCCGAGTTCGCGGCAAGCGTTCATGACCCCGATCGTAAGGATGTCGCCGGAACTGAAGAGGGCCGTGGGACGCGCGCCGCTGTTCCAGAGGTTTTTCATCGCGGTATATCCCGCGCGCATATTCCAGAGATCGCCAACCACCACGAGGTCGTCCCGATACGGCAGTCCGCAGGCGGCGAGCCCGGCGGTATAGCCCGCCAGCCGTTCTTTTCCCGCGGCCGCCAGATCGTCTTGGGGTCCAGCGATATGGGCTATCTCCCGATGGCCGAGGCCGTAGAAGTATTGCACCGCCTCTATCGCGGGCCGCATATTCTCCGAAGTAACCGAACAGACGTTGGGGAAGACGATGTTGGAGGATACGATCTTAAAATCGCTCCGCGTCACTTCCAAGACCTCATTACTCTTCGCGTTGCAATTGACGATGAGTACCGCGTCGACGCTCCGGTACCGGCAATGGTCCAGGAGACTCATCTTCTTACTGCCCAGGTTCCGCGCGATGAAGAGGAGTTCGTACCCCTCCCCCTCCATGCGGGTCTTGAACGCGTTTATGATACCTGAAAAGAGGGGATGCTCCATTCCCGCGCCCAGATCGTCCTCTTCAAAGAGGAGACCGATAAGCCATGATTTCTTGGTGACCAGCACCTTGGCGTTGGGATTGGGTATATACCCGAGCTCCCGGGAGACTTCAAGGATTTTTTGCTTGGTTGACGCGCTGACATCGCTCTGATCGTTCAGGGCCTTGGAAACGGTCGGAGGAGAAAAACCCGTTCGCTTCGCTATGTCATAGATGGTCACCATCTTTGTTTACCTTACCCTAGCCTTGTTTTGAGCCACTATAGACGGTAACGCAATCGGTTGCAATAAGCGCCGAGGCCCTACTCCAGAGCTTCATACTTGAAGTATTCAAAGTCGGCATACGCCTTCCGCGATCGGAGATCCTGGCACGCCATACCGACGAAGGCCCCCGTGAAGCCGAGTCCGCCGTATTCGTCCGAAAGTATGCTCGCGTCCAAGCTTTCTCCGATCCGGCGCCACTCGCCGCCCTCGACCGCGAAAGAGAATTCCAACGTTCGATACCGCACTTCGGCGCGCAACCGCACCGCGCCGCCGACGACCGCTTCAGCCTCGCCGAGGGGAAGGGAGAACCGACCGTCATCCATAGCGAGGATGCCGACCGTAGCCGCGCCCTTCTTCTCATCGAAGCTCATCCTGAGGTAATACCAGTCGCGCTCGCCGTAGCGATACACGAGGCCGGCCATCTCCTGGAAAGAGGCGGGCGAGAATTCGAGCCGCGTTTCCGCGCGGAACGAGAAATCGGTCTGGCGTCGCGCGACGAGGGATTGCTCGTGGTGCGATATGAGCGAATCTCGGCCGTAGATCCTCAAGAAACCGGGACGGGACTCAAAGGAAAAGCGCTCCGCCTCAAAGGGAAGCCGCAAGGTCATGAAGTCCGCGTGGAAACGCTCGCTCTCCGCGGACGGAGAAGGAGCGAAACGGTACTCCGCGTTCTCGGTTTTCCTTCGCGGCGCGGACCATGGAACTTCGACGGTAGCCGGCGGTTTATTTGCGCCGCCTTTAACGTACGGCCAGCCCGCCTTCCACTCCAGCTCGGCGATAGCGGTCTCTCGGCCGAGTACGCAGCGTTCCGTTCCCGGAAGCGGGCGCCCCACGAGATAGGCGAGGAACCATTTACCGTCCGGCCCCTCGCACCAGCTGCCGTGCCCCGCTTTCTGCAGAAAGAGCGACGGATCGCCGCGGGAGGAGATGAGCGGGTTCTCGGGATGGACCTCGTAGGGCCCGTCGATCTTCCGTGAACGGGCCACGGTCACCGCGTGGTTATAAACCGTGCCGCCTTCCGCGGTCACGAGGTAGTACCAACCGTCCTTCTTATAGACGTGCGGCCCCTCGACCGAGCCGATCTCGGTGCCGCGGAAAATTTTCGTGATCGGCCCTACGAGGGACATCGAATCGGGATCGAACTCCTGGAGCAGTATCCCGGTGAATTTCTTGGTGCCCGGCTCCCGGTAATCCCACTCCATGTTCACGTACCACTTCCGCCCGTCGTCGTCGTGGAAGAGGGACGGATCGAACCCTGAACTATTGAGGAAGACCGGTTCGCTCCACGAGCCCTTGAGGTCCCGCGCGGTAGTGACGTAATTGCACGTGTCCTTGAACGGTTCGCCGGCCCAGGTCTTCACGTCGGTGAAGATGAGCCAAAAGAGGCCGTCCGCGAAGGTCAGGCAGGGAGCCCAGATGCCGCCGGACTCGGGATTCCCGAGCATATCAAGGTATTTACGGGTAGCCAGCGGACGGGTCACATGTTCCCACACCGCGAGGTCCCGCGACCGGCTGATCTCGACTCCGCCGAACCACTCGAACGTGGAGTTGGCGACATAGAACCATCCGTCGTGGAAAATCATTGAAGGATCAGGGTGGAACCCGGTAAGCACCGGGTTACGGATGGTTCCCATCGAACTACTCCTTGACGCCGCCGAGCGCTACGCCCGCGATGATGTACTTGGACATGAAGGCGAAGAACACGAGTATCGGCACGATGCAGATCGTGATTCCCAGATAGACGCCGCCGAATTCGGTCTTATAGATGTCGGTGCGGAGGAGCTGGACGAGCATCGTGAGCGTGTATTTCTGCTTATCGCTGATGAGGATGTACGGCGTGATGAAGTTGTTCCACGAGCCGACGAAGGCGAAGATCGCCATGGACGCGAGGCTCGGGGAGATCACCGGCAGGATGATCCGGTTAAAGGTGCTGAATTCCCCCGCCCCGTCGATGCGCGCCGATTCCACGAGCTCCATCTGGAAGGTGGCCCTAAGGTACTGGCGGATGAAGAAGACCGTGGACGCCGACGCGATGGCCGGCAGGATCAGCGGCAGGAAGGAATCCAGCATGCGCAGTTGGCCCATGAACCGGTAGAATCCGATGAGGCCGAGCTGGGGCGGAATCATGATCATGCCGAGGATGATCACGAACATCGGCTTCTTGCCCCTGAAGTTGTAAACGTGGAAGCCGTAGGCCGTCATGGCCGAGAAATAAATGGCCACGACGGTCGTGGACAGGGCCACGATGGCAGAGTTGAGGAAGCCCCGCGCGATCGCGAATCCGCGGCCGGTGAGTATATCCCAGTTCTCGAAGAAGTAGATGCTCGGCAGGAGGGAGATGCCGTTCTGGATCTCCTCCGAGGAGCGGGTAGAGTTGATCACCATTATCCAGATCGGCACGAGGGAGATCGCGGCCATGATGATGAAGAAGGCGTAGACGACGGTGCGCTGGAGCGCGACCTGCATGTTGTAGAAAGCGTTGTTTTTCATGACTACCCCCTAGCCTTCTTGATGCCGGTATCGTCCTTGTCCCGCAAGATGAAGAACACGAAGAGGCTGAGCACGAGCGTCAACAAGAAGAGGCCGAAGGAAACGGCCGATGCGTAGCTGTAGTTGTTCGCGTTCGTGAAGGCCTGGATGTAGATGTAAACCGGCGTCGTCATGATGGAACCGTCCGGATCGCCGCGGCGGTTCGTGAGCAGGTACGGGATATCGAACATCTGCATACCGCCGATCATGGAGGTCACCAAGATATACAGCATGACCGGCTTGAGGAGCGGCAGGGTGATGCGGAAGAACATCTGGCGCGTATTGGCGCCGTCCACGTAGGCCGCCTCGTAGAGGGAGGGAGATATTCCGGAAATACCCGCTATGAGGAGGATCATGGTGGAGCCGTACCACATCCAGGTTTGGATGAAGACGACGATGGCGCGCGTCCATTCGGGGGCCCGGTAAAAGTTTATCGCCTCTTTCAGGAGGCCGGACTGCACGAGGAACTGATTCACCGGTCCGACGGGCCAGTAGAACAGCGTCGCGAAGAGTACGGCCACGGAAGCGGTATTGAGCACGTTCGGCATATAGAAAACCGGCTTGAAGAAGCCGCCTCCGCGTATGCGGAGCTTGAGGTCGGTGAAGATGACCGCGATGATGAGCGCGAACAGCAACTGGGGAACGAAGTTCATCGACCAGATGATCCAGTTGTTCGCGAAAGCTTTCCAGAAGAACTTATCGAAGAGGAGGCCGCCCTTGGTCGCGAACAAGCCCTCCTTCAATTGATCGCCCTCTATACCGAAATCGGCGAGGACCTTGGTGAGCGTGGGGAGCTGCTTTTTGGAAGCGCTGAATACGAGGAGCGTGAAGGACCCGTCGCCTGCGTCCTCCGCGTCCGCGTCGATCGCGCCTTCCTCGAATAAGGCATCGACGATCGCCCACGCGTCGTCTTCCACGAGGCCGGGAATCTCGGCGTCATACGACACGGAATAGAAATTTTGAAGTCCGACGATCTTGAATGTCTGGGCCAAGCCCTTAAAATCCGTGAAGCCCAAAAAGAGGGTATAAAAAATAGGGAATAATTGTAGGGTCAGGAAGACGATCACGAAGGGAGCTATGAACATGTACCCAAAGCGATCGTAACGCGACCCGCCGCCTTTCTTCTTACTCATCTGGTTTCTCCCGTCGTTTGCCATTCAGCGCGGCGTCGGGCGCGGCGTCCATTCGCTCCGCCTCACGGCGGAACGAATGGACGTTCAGGTGCGCCCGCGGGCGCCGGAGGCGCCCGCTTATGCAGTAGATTCCGGGTTTAGCGGACGATCAGGTCGGGATACTGGTTCTTGACGGCGGCCTTGAAATCGGCGATGGCCGTCTCGAGGTCTTTCTTGCCGGTCACGTAGTTGTCCATCTGCTCCTGGTAGATCGACTCGATCTCCTGGTCGTAGCCGGTGAGCACCTTCGCGCTGACGTTCTGGGCCATGGCGGCGAATTCGGCGTAGTGGTTCTGTCCGCCGAGGAAGGGTTCCTTGTAGGTATCCTTGATCTTGTTGACGACCTTCGCGTTGGAGACCATGTCGCCGGTGTCCTTGGCCCACTGCTCCAGGAACTTCTCGTCGGTGGTCAGGAACTTGATGAATTCCATGGCGAGGGCCTTGTTCGGGGACTTGTCATAAGCAGCGGCCCAGGTACCGCCCCAGAAGTAGGGGATCGGGCCTTCGACCATCGCCCAGTCGCCCGCGGTGTCGCCGGCGTTCGGCTTCAGCACGTAGTGGAGACCCCAGGTCGGGAGGAGGTAACCGAGGACTTCGACCGGCTTGCCGGACTCGTCCTTGAGGGCGCCCTTCATACCGGCGAACCAACCCTCGCCCCACTGGCCCTGGCGGCCGTCGATGCCGAGGTCGCGGAAGTTCTTGGCGTCCTTCCAGAGCTGGACCATGAGCGGATCCATGATGAAGCGCTTGCCCTTGACCCAGCCGTCCTTGCGTCCGGCCTTGTAGACCTGGAAGAGGTCGCCGAGGGAGGAGATGAGGACCGCGGAGCCGTTCGACTTGGCCTTGAGGGTCTTGCCGACTTCCACGAACTTCTCGGGGCTGCCGAGCATCTTCTGGATGGCTTTCGGATCATCGGTGCCGAGGTACTTCTTCGCGATGGAGCGGCGATAGAAGTAGGCGCCGGGGGTAGCCTGCCATGAAAGGCCGCGGAGCTTGCCGTCGGCGCTGGTGGTCACGTCCTTGGTGTACTTGACCGTATCCTTGGCGAACTTCTCGATGGGCTTCAGGTCGGCCATGTAGCCGGACTCGACGTAGCCCTTCACGTAGGCGGCTTCGAGGGTGAAGACGTCCGGGGTGCCCTGGCCGCTCTGGAGAACGGGCTTGAGCTTGGACTGGTACACGTCGTTCGGCACGAGCACGAATTCGATCTGGACGTCGGGATTCGCTTTCTTGTAGTACTCGATCATCTTAGCCAGTTCGTCCGTGAACGACCACACGACGAGCTTCTTGGGCGCTGCAAAGACGCTCGAGACCGTCAGGGCCGCGAGCAGGACCGCTAGAAACTTCTTCATACGAGTTCCTCCTTAATCGGTTGCGCAATCGATTTCGAAATCGATTTAGGACAAGCTATCATGGGTTCGAAGAAAGTGCAAGTTTTTTTGATAACTGAAAATTACCCTTTACGGATGTAAAGGGGAATGGAGCCGATCTCTTTTTCGTCCACGAGGAGAACGAAGCCGGCGACGCCGTTGCCGGAAAAACGGACATTGGAAACGTTGAAAAGGATATGGGAAACGGCGGTGGCGTTACCGACTCCGCGCACCTCGAGGCTCCCCGAGATCGGCGCGATGACCGCCTCTCCGTCCAGGTCGCGGGTTTCCACGCGGAAGGTATGTCGTCCGAATTCCCATATATCGAAGCGCAGGCGTACAACCACCGAGAGGAGCGGATGCACGCAGGGGAATTCCCGGGCTACGATGGTGTCGAAGGTGCCGACGACCGTAAGCTTCCCTTCGTTTTCCTGCGCGAAATCACAGAGCGTGAACAGTTCCGTCTTCATGCGGGGACCTCCGTAGACGCATCCGCTATCGGCGCTCGCGGCTTCCCCATCATCGCAGTTCCGTGAGGTATTTCCAATAGCGTACGGGCATGAGGCGGCGCTGCAGGACCGGATTCATCCTGGATTCGATGGCGATGGACCGGTGGTACCCTCGCCAAAGGTCCTCCCACTCGTCCGCCTTGGCGTTCATCGCCGCGGCGACCCCGGCCTCGGAATGGCGGAACCCGGCCTCCGCGGCGCTCAGGAGGCGCGGCGGTTCCTTAGGATCGCCGACGAGCGCCCAATCCCGCCGCTCGTCCACGATCGCCCAGTGTCTCGCGCCGAAGCGCCTCGAGAAATGGTCCGCGAGGGCCGGCAACACGGCATGGTCGCAGGCGCACCGCGCGACGAGGCGTCCGTCCGCCCATTCCGAGAAGCGGAGGAGTCCGATGAGTCGGTGCTCCTCGCGCGTGACCTTTTGGACCGCGGCGAGGGTAACGCGGACCGCGCTCTCGCCGCGATCCGTTCGCGCCGTTTCCGCGGCGGCCCGGACCGCCTCCGCCCCCGCCCCGGACCGCTCCGCATCCCTCCCCGCGCCGATCACCTGCGCCGCGAAGGCCAATATCTCCCGTTCTATCGGGAGTTCGCTCATCCATGCATAGATGAAATCGAGACGGGCCCAGGGAGAATACGAAACGAGTACGCGCTCCGCGGCGGCCGCTCGCTCCGCCG
>JAEWSV010000250.1 GCA_023398155.1 Spirochaetota bacterium | reverse complement strand
GAATTCTTCATACGACAGGGGCATGGCGAGGCGGTCCACGATGCGGTGAGTGGAGCCTTCCTGCTCCGAAATCACCCATCCCCCCAGGATGGAATTTTCCAGGTTAACCGCGTATACGGGCCGCCGGTCACCGGGCTCCGAGAAGAGGAGCCTGAACCGATACGTCGATCCAGAGCGCTGGGCGCTCTTTGCGCCGGCCGAAGCGCTTCCCGCCCCGTGCGCGGTCCCGACCGCGGCGACCGCCCATCCGTTGAGTTCGAAACGCTCCAGGGGGCCGAGAGCGAGCTGGGCCATCCACGACAGATCCCTGATCGGTTCCATGGCGGACCTCCTTATGGCCGTTTCCTGAGGACGCGGCCCGGGGTCGGGAACTCGACGGGGAAGAATTCCCCGTCCGCCTACAGTATAAGCCGAACGGGGGAGTTCCGCACGCGCGACGCGCGAGATGAGCGCCACGCATCTCGCGTCGGTTCGTGATATCAGTAGCGCGAGCCGTCGACGCTTTAACTCCGCCCGGAAATGACGGCGGCCTCGTAGCCGGCGACTTTCCCGATCCAGTCGACGCCGACGGGCGCCCCGGCATCCAGGCAGAGCTTGTCCCAGACCGCGGAGAAGGGGAGGGTTTTCGTCTCCTCCATCAGGGCTAACCGCTCATGGTTGCGTCCGGCCCGTTCGGCCTCCGCGATCAGGGCGGTCGGTTCAAGCAGGGCCTCCAGGAGGGCCTTCCGGAGAGACCGCGCGCCGATGGTCCAGGCCGCTATGCGGTTGATGGACGCGTCGAAATAATCGAGCGCCAAATCTATCCTGTCGAAGGCTTTCTGGCGTGCGACTTCGCGGCAGACGTCGCGTACCTCGTCGGAGAACAGTGCCACGTGGTCGGAATCCCAGCGGATGCCGCGGCTCACATGGAGAAGCAATCCGGGGACGAAGAGCAGCATGGCCGATATCTTGTCGGCGATGGTTTCCGTCGGATGGAAATGGCCCATATCCAGGCAGAGCTTCAGTCTTTTCGTGGCGGCGTAGCCCATGTAGAATTCATGGGATCCGACGACGTAGGCCTCGCTGCCGATGCCGAAGAGCTTGCACTCCACGGCGTCGGTGATGGTCGCCGCTCCCAGCTTCTCTTCGAAGACGCGGTCGAGCGCCTCGGCCAGCCGTTTTCGCGGACCGGCGCGATCAGCGGGAAGGTCCTTGGAACCGTCGGGGATCCAGACGTTGTTCACGGCCGGCGAGAGCTGGGCCGCGCCCATCGCGCTCGCGATGCGGCGGGAGGCGATGCCGTGGCGGATCCAGAATTCGCGGACTTTCTCGTCTCCGCTCGCAAGCGTGTACCCCGAATCGGAGAGGGGATGGGAGAAGAAGGAAGGATTGAAGTCGAGCGGTATCCGCTTCTCCTTGGACCAGGCTATCCATTTGGAGAAGTGCGCGGGTTCGAGCTCATCGCGCCCCACTTTCTTCCCGCCAGTCTCCGCGTAGAGGGCGTGCACGTTGAAGCGCTTCGCGCCGGGTATGAGTGAAAAGGCGAATTCCGCGTCGGCGCGGAGTTCGTCGCCTGAGCGCGCGCGCCCGGGATAGTTGCCGGTCGCGAGTATGCCGCCGCCGGAAAGCTCCTGCGCGCCCTCGAAGCCGACGACGTCGTCTCCCTGCCAGCAATGGATGGAGACGGGAATCTTCGCGGCGGCCGCTAGAGCCGCGTCCGCATCGACGCCGAGCTTGGCATAGGCATTCTTGGCTAGGCCGTAGGCCTTCTCGACGGTATCAGGATCTTGGTACGTTTTCACGCTTTCCTCCAGGAAACGGATCAGTGGGCGGATATTTTGGAGCGGTAGCGCTCCACTTCCCAGTTGTTGATGAAATCGATCTGGTCCGCGGTCATGAACCGCGGCCCGCCGAAAGCTTCGGTATAGCAGGCCACTTTCGCCGCATCGGTGAAGAGCTCGACGGCCAAACGGGCGGCCTTTTCTCCGGGACCGACGCCGAAGACGCCGAGGCCGCGGACGGCCACGGTTTTGGGCGGCCGACCGGTTTCCGCGACGGCGCCCCGCCAGGCGGCGGCCAGGGCAGCCTGTTCGTCCACGAAGAGGGGTTCGCTGCCCGCGTACACGATATGGTCCGGAGTGAAGGCCGAGGCCACGGGAGCGAATGCCGCGCGGCTTTCGGTGAGGCGGACGAATTCGGCGTTCCGCAGGAAGGAGACCGCCGTCTCCGCGCCGAAGGCGCCGCGCGCGAGCCTGACGAGTTCGGCGCCGAGTTCGGCCGATGGCCCGAATTCGGATCTCCCTTCGGCGAGGCCCGGTTTTCGGGCGATCCGGGCGGCCAGAGTATCCATGACGCGGCGGTATACGGCATCTATGCCCGCCACGCTGTCGGCGGCGACGAAGACGCCGTGATTCTGGAGGAAGATGAGGGCGGGGGCGGTTCCGCGCCAGCCTGAGTACGCGTCCATGGCGTCCTTGACTACCTTGGATAAGATATAGCCGGGGTTCGTGGACGGTATCCAGATCGCCTCGTCGCCGAAGAGCTCTCGCGTGGCCGCTTCGCCCCGCGCCGAGCACGTCAGGCCGTTCACGAGGGCGGGATGCGTGTGGACGACGAAGGCGAAGGGGAGGATGTCGTGGAGGAGGGTCTCCACGCTCGGGCGTTTGGCCTCTTCGCCGCTTCGGCGAGCCGCCATGAGGTCGACGAGGACCGCGCTCTCGCGCTCTTCGGAATCATCGGGATACTTTTTCTTCCAGATCGCGGCGAGCGCCGAGCGGTCCATGCGGACGAAGCCTTCGGCCTCGATGGCGGCCAGGGAAGTCCCCGAACCTTTGACGTAGAGGGTGCCGGCGTCCTTGAAAGAGGTGTTGCCACCGCCGGCGACGACGTAATCGGGATCGGCGCCGTAGCGGCGCGAGACTGAAACGAGTTCTTGGAGGCTCATGGTGCCTCCAGTATCGCCCCGCGCAGCTACGGCGTGAATGGACAAAGGCGGCGAACATGATGGATTATTATCGGCGTATGGAGAAGCGGAATTTTTCCACCTACCTGACCTGGAGCGCGGAGGACGAACGTTGGCAGCTCGTCTGTGTGGACGTCGGCGCCGCCGAGGTCCCGCCGCGCAGCCCCTATCCCGCCTCCTCGCTCTCCCACCCCGCGGGGCACCGGACCGTGGCTACCGGCCGGACCGTACACGAGTACCAACTCGTCTACGTAACGCGCGGAAGGGGCGAGCTGCGGGTGGACGGACTCGCGGAGGCGCTGCCGATACGCGAGGGCTCGGTACTCCTCGTGCTGCCGGGCGTCCGGCACGCGTACCGGCCCGATCCGGAGACCGGATGGAACGAACGCTGGGTGGGCTTCAAGGGCCCCTGGGCGGACGCCCTCCGCGCCGAGGGCCTGCTTTCGGCGGCCGAGCCGCTCTTCCAGCCCGGTCTCGACGAACGGCTCCTGGGCCTCTTCGAGGATCTCTTCGCGGTCGTGACCGCCCAGGAACCCTTCTATCAGGTTCGCGCGGGCTCTCTCGTGATGCGCCTCATCGCCGAGATCCTGGCCCGTTCCCGCGGGGCCGCGCAGGAGGACGACTCCGGCCGTCTCGTGGAGCGCGCGAAATTCCTCCTAGCCGAGAAGGTCTACGGCTCGGTCAGCGTGGACGGCGTCGCGGAGGCCCTCGGCCTTTCCCAGGCACGATTCTCGGAGACTTTCAAGGCGTACACGAGCCTCACCCCGTACCAGTACTTCATCCAGCTCAAGGTCAACCGGGCCAAGGAACTCCTCGCGCTCGGCGAGTGTTCGGTGAAGGAAGCCGCCTTCCGACTCGGGTTCGACGACCCGTATTACTTCAGCCGTCTCTTCAAGAAGAAGACCGGTACTTCGCCCTCCGAATGGGCGGCCCGTCATAATAGATCGTAGTCCGAGCCGCATCCGACCTCAATCCATGTGGAAGACTTCTACCAGCGGATCGCTGACCGGGGACTCGTCGGGATTGGTGTCCATGAGATCCTTCATCATGTGCCACCATTTCTTGACGATGGGTTGCTTGGCCAGTTCTCCGTCAGTCGCATCGTCCGCCAGGTATTGGAAGGCGAAGAGCGTGTTCGTCTTGCGGTCCAGGTAGATCGAATAGTTGGAGACTCCCGCCTTACGGAGCTCGGCCACGAGTTCGCTCCAGATCCCGTCATGCCGCTTCTTGTACTCGGCTTCCATGCCGCTCCTCAGGTGCATAACGAACGCGTTGCGTTTCATATCGTTCTCCTGCTTCGGTTTAACTACGGTAACCGCGCGCTTCAGTTCCGCGAAAGGCGTTTCCGGCCGTCGGCGCGCTTGATGAGTTCGGGGATGACGATGGCCACGATGAGGAGGGACCCGGTCACGAGGTTCATGACGCGGCCGGGCACGTTGACGAGCCCCATGCCGAACTTGAGGTACCCGAGGAGGAACGTGGCGACAACGACGCCGTACATGCCGCCGAAACCTCCCGTGATGGCGACGCCGCCCAAAACCACGCTCGTGATCGCGTCGAGTTCCAAGCCCAAGCCGATATTGGGTCGCGTAGAGCCGATGCGGCTCGTGAGGAGGATAGCGGCGAGCCCGCTGAAGAGGCCGGCCCAACTGAACATGATGAAGCGGAGCCGCGCGACGTTGACGCCCGAGAAGCGGGCGGCCACGGGATTGCGGCCGATGGCGTATACCTTGCGGCCGAAGGTCGTGCGGTGGAGCAGGAGACCCGTCAGGACCGCGAGGATGAGGAAAAAGACGAGTTCGAAGGGTACCTTCGTCCGTCCAACGTACCCTTGGCCGAACCAGGCGAAACTCGCCGGAAATTTCGTGTAGGCCTGATCGCCGAGGACGGCCTGGGAGATGCCGCGGAAGAGCGATTGCGTTCCGATCGTGACCGCGATGGCGGGCACCTCGAACCGGGTGATGAGCCAGCCGTTGAGCATGCCGGCGAGGAGGCCGGTGGCTAAGCCGATGAGGATGAGGGTGCCGGTATCCGCGCCCGCGCTCGCGGCGGCTCCCATCGTGAGCGAGGAGAGCGCGACGATGGAAGCCACCGAGATATCGATGTCGCCCAAGATGATGATGAACATCATGGGAAGGGCCACCACCGCCTTTTCCATAAAATTGAAGGTGGTGTCCAGGAGGTTCACCGGGTCCAGGAAGTACGGGGAGACGAAAGAGCCGCCGAGCATCACGAGGATGAAGATCGCCGTGATGATGGTTTCCCAGCTCTTGAACGCCGCGGCGAGACGGGCGCCGCGCTTGACCGCGATGCGTCTGGTCGGGGCAGCTTTTGCAGCCGAAACGTTCGGGTCGAAGTCTTCGATTTTCACGTCGTTCATGCGAGTTTCCTTCGGGCGAGCATCTTCTGTTGGTTG
>JAEWSV010000226.1 GCA_023398155.1 Spirochaetota bacterium | reverse complement strand
GCAGTGCGGCGAGGTTGAAGCGACTTCCGCAACTCTCGGATGACGTCACCGGTTTCCGCTGCGTCGCCAGATACACGGAGGGAAGCGATTGTTAATTGAGCCCGCGCGTTCTCGGACCGCCGATGTTCCGACGGAAGTCACGATCGAACCCGCTTCTATTTCGGATCTTCCGGATATCATGTTCTTGGAAATGAACGGATTCGCCGCGGGGATCGTTGAAGACGAACGGGTCTTCTCGCAACGGATCGCGACGTATAGCGACGGCTTCCTTTTGATGCGCTCTTTATCCGAAGGAAAGGCCATCGGGTATATCTGTTCCGAAATCTGGAACTATAGCGACGATATCAGCGCCGCCCGTTTTGAGTTGAACCACGATATCGGCGCCCGCCATAGCGTCTCGGGCGATGAGCTGTACGTCTCATCTATGACGGTCCTTTCCCGGTACCGAGGGTGCGGACTAGGGAAACGGTTATTTACCGAATGCCTCGCGCGGGCCAAGAGCATGTTCCCGGGGATAAAGAGTTCCATCCTGATCGTCAATGAGACATGGACGAGCGCCCAGCGTATCTATTCGGCGAGCGGATTCGTTGAAATCGGAAGGCTTCAGGGCTTCTTCACCCCGACGGGGCAATCGCCGCAAGACGCGATAGTTATGCGAAAGAACATGGATCTTCCTTCGCCGTAATGAAAACGGGCCGACGGCGTCGTAGCCGTCGGCCTTCCGCATCGCGGAGCCGGGACGTTCACGCGACCGAAGTGGCCGCTTCCTTCATTTCGTAAATGTAGCCGGTCTTGAGGCAAGTTTCGAAGAGCGCCTTCGGCATCGACTGCTCCACGACCTTTTCCCAACCGTCCTTGACCCGGACGACGCGCACCTGATAGCCCGATTCGGACTCCCTGATCACGTCGAGGAATTCCACGCGGCCGGGTTCGCACTTAACGCAGTAACGCTTCATGGTTTCCTCCCATGCCCCGATTATCGGCCGCTGTGCGGGACTCATTTACAGAAACTTGCGGAGGTTCCGATCGGCGTCGGTGGTATACTCGTGTCATGGATTCCGCACTCGGCCGCGTACGTATAGTACGAGGGGACATCACGAAACTCGCCGTGGACGCCATCGTGAACGCCGCTAATTCCGGCCTCCTCGGCGGGGGCGGCGTGGACGGCGCCATCCATCGGGCCGCGGGCGGCGTCCTGGCGGACGAGTGCCGCTCGATCAGGGAACGCGAGGGCGGCTGCCCCACGGGAAGCGCCGTCATGACGGGCGGGGGCATGTTGCCCTGCAAGAAGGTGATCCACGCCGTCGGTCCCGTTTGGCGGGGCGGAGGGGAAGGGGAAGCGAAGCTCCTCGCCTCCTGCTACCGGAAGAGCCTGGAACTCGCCGTGCGCGCCGGGCTCCGGACAGTAGCCTTCCCGAACATTTCCACGGGCGTGTACGGCTACCCGAAGGCGCAGGCGGCGCCCGTCGCGTTCTCCGCCGTCCTCGATTCGTTAGCCCACGCGCCGTCCGTCTCGGAGGTCATCTTCGTCTGCTTCGACGAGGAAAACTATCGGCTCTACCGCGGCGAATATGGCCGGATCAGGGACGGGACGAACGTCTAGGAACGCGCCTTGACGGCGTGCCCGCCGAGGTAGGCGGCCTTAAGGTTTTCGTTGACGGCGAGATCGGCCGCCTTCCCGGACATGACGACGGAGCCCAATTCGAGGATGAGCGCGCGGTCCGCGACGGCCAAAGCCTGACGGGCGTTCTGTTCCACGAGGAGGATGGAGAGTCCTTCTTCCTTCCGGATCGCCGCGATAGTCTTGAAAATTTCCTTCATCACGATGGGCGCGAGACCCAGGGAAGGCTCGTCCAGGAGGAGGAGCTTCGGCTTGGCCACGAGGGCCCGAGCTATGGCGAGCATCTGCTGTTCGCCGCCCGAGAGCGTCCCCGCGAGCTGTTTGCTCCGTTCCTTGAGTATGGGAAACAGCGCGAAACAGTATCCGCGCGATTTCTCGTACTCCGCTCCCGCGCTCATGTTCCGGAGCGCGTGGACGCCGAGGCGGAGGTTCTCCTCGACGGAGAGCGTCGCGAAGACTCTCCTCCCCTCGGGTACGTGGGCGATGCCGAGGCGTACGAGGTTGTGCGCCGGCACCGAGAGCAGGTCCGTCCCCGCGTATTCGATGGAGCCCGACTCGGCTCTCTCTATGCCGGATATCGTCTTGAGCAGAGTCGATTTCCCGGCCCCGTTGGCCCCGAGGACCGCGACGATCTCGCCTTCCGCGAGATCGAGGTCGATGGACTTGAGGGCCTGCACGGCGCCGTAACGCACCGACAGCGAACGTATTTTCAGGGCGCCGCTCATTCGTTTCCTCCGAGATAGGCTTCCACCACGGCGGGATGCTCGTAGATGGCCGCGGGCGCGCCCGAGGCGATGAGTTCGCCCTCGGCGATCACGACGACCTCGTCGGAAATGCCCATGACGACGTTCATGTCGTGTTCGATAAGGAGGAGGGTGACTCCTTCGTCGCGGATGGACCTGAGCAGGACCATGAGCTCGGCCGATTCTCGATCGTTGAGGCCCGAGCTCGGTTCGTCCAGCACGAGGAGCTCCGGCTCCGTCGCGAGGGCGCGGGCTATCTCCAGGAGGCGCTGCTTACCGTACGGAAGGTTCCGGGCGAGTTCGTCCCGGCTTTCCCAAAGGCCCACTTGGCGCAGCCTCCAGGAAGCGATCTCCAGGATGCGCGCTTCTTCCCTGCGCTGGGAAGGCAGGCGGAGTATAGCCGGCCAGACGCCCTTGGACGCGTGCACGTGGGGCCCGCACATGACGTTCTCCAGGCACGAAAGGGAGGGGAAGAGGCGGATGTTCTGGAAGGTACGGGCGATGCCCGCGCGCACGATCGCGTGGGTCTTCTTACCGGTGATGTCCTTCCCCGCGAAGACGATCCTGCCTTCGGCGGGTTTATAGATGCCGGAGATCACGTTGAAGAGGCTCGTCTTGCCCGCGCCGTTCGGTCCGATGAGGGCGGTGATGGAACCGGCCTTCACCGTCATGCTCACCTTTTCCAAGGCTGAGAGTCCTCCGAAGCGGAGGGAGAGGTCCTCCACGCGGAGGAGGTCGCGCTCTCCGGCCGCCCCGCTGCGCGCGTCGCGGCCGTCCGCGTTCACGCCGTCCCGGCCCGCGACCGGATCGGCCCGGCCTTTACCCCGCGTCCGTTTGAGGCTCTTCGGCTTCTCCCCGCTCTCCAAGGCCGAAAGGAGGTCGGCGGAAAGCTTGATGCCGAGACCTTTGAGGCCGAGGCCCGACCGCTTGCGGGGGAGGAGTCCCACGGGCTTGAAGATCATCATCGCGGCGAGCGCCGCTCCGAAGAGGAGCATGCGGTACTGGGCCGCGTCGCGGAAAATCTCGGGGAAGACGACGACGGCCGCGGCGCCGAGGACGGTGCCGGGGATGGAACCGAGGCCGCCGAGGAGGACGATGCAGAAGAGGAGGGTCGATTCCATGAAGGTGAAGCCCGTCGGGGCGATCACCTGGAATTTGGCGGCATAGAGGTTGCCCGCGACGCCCGCGAGGCCGGCGCCGAGCACGAAGGCCAGGCGCTTCGCGGACCGGACGTCCACGCCCATGGCCCCCGCGGCGATCTCGTCCTCGCGGATATAGTTCCAGGCCCGCCCCTGGCGGGAGGTCTGGAGACGGGTGAGGCCGATCATCGTGAAGGCCAGGACGATCCAGATGCCGTAGTAAGACGCCATGGAGGAATCGAAGCGGAGAGAACCGATGGCCGCGGCGTCGATCCCCGTGATGCCGTTGGCGCCGCGGGTGAAGCCGCCCGGGTCGCGCTCGGCCACGAGTCGCACGATCTCGCCGATGCCGATGGTCACTATGCAGAGGTAATCGCCCTTGAGGTGGATGACCGGACTCGTCACGAGCCAGGCGAAGGCCGCGGCGGCCAGGGCGGAAACGGGTAGGAGGATCAGCACCGGCACGTCGAGCCGGGTGTTGAGGATGGCCGTGGCGTAAGCGCCGATGGCGTAGAAGGCGGTATGCCCCAGGTCGAAGAGGCCTACCTCTCCCAATACGATATTGAGCGATAGGCCGAGCATCACGTAGATGCCGACGAGGAAACCGACGTCGATCCAGTAGTCGTTGATCGCCGGAAACAGGGGGAAGGCGACGACCAGGAGCAGGGGCGCGAGGATTTTGACCAGCTTCAGTTTCATTTCAAACCTTGTCGGCGCGACGTTCGCCGAGGAGTCCCGTGGGCCTGAATACGAGGACGACGATGAGGACCAGGGTGACGAACACGTCGCTCCAGGAATCGGAGACGTAATAAGAGAACATATTTTCAAGGACGCCGAGGAGGAGTCCGCCGATCATGGCTCCGGGAATATTGCCGATGCCGCCCATGATGGTGGCGGTGAAGGCCTTGAGCGCGTAGACCCAGCCCATCGTGAAGGAGATGCGGCCGTAATGGGCTCCCACCATCACTCCCGCGATGCCGCCGAGGCCGGGGCCGATGATGAAGATGAAGCGGACGACGGTGCGGTAATTGATGCCGAGCAGCGTGGCCGTCTCGCGGTCCTGGGCCGCGGCGCGGATGGCGATGCCGAAACTGGTCTTCTCTATGACGAACCAGACCGCGGCCATGAGCACGAGCGAGAGGACGAGGATGAAGATCTGGAGCGAGGTGATGCGGAAATCGCCCGCGCCGAGGGCGCCCTGGGGGACGAGGGCTTCCGGAAAGGACTGGTAGCGCGGTCCCCAGCCCACCATGACGGCGTTCTGGATGACGATGGATATGCCGAGCGCGGAGACCACGAGGGGGAGTCGGCCGGCGCGGTAGACCGGCCGGTACGCGAGGTTCTCTACGGCCAGGCCCGCGACGGCGACGCCGACGCCGGAGACCACTAAGGCGAGCGCGATGCCCGCCCACGGACCGCCCCAGGCGGTGATCGCGCTCGCAGAGCCGATGAGGCAGGAATACCCCAGATAGGCCCCCAGGGTGAAAAGGTCTCCGTGAGCGAAGTTGATGAGCTTCATGACGCCGAAGACCATCGAATACCCGAGGGCCACGAGGGCGTAGAACGAGCCGATGGTGAGTCCGTTCAGGAGCTGCGCGAGAAATGTGAACATCGATCCGGACTCCTGGAACTTCCCGGAACCCGGTTGGTTCCGAGAAGTTCCTTCGCAAATCCCTTTCGGGATTTGCGGTCTTGTTATTAGGCTGCGAAAAAATGAAGTTTTTCGCAGCTCCTTCGGTCCTGGCCCTTACGGCAACGCGTAGGGGGCGAGCTCTCCCGCGGCGTCGTACGCGTACAGCTGGTAGGGCACGTTCTTGCGGTCGCCGCGCTCGTCGAACATCAGCTCGCCGGTGATGCCCTTCACGCCGGAAAGGCTCCGCATGGCGGCGACGACCTTTGCCGTGTCTCCGTCGGTACCCGCAGCCGCGACGGCGGAGGCGAGGGCGTTCACGCCGTCGGCCGCGTAGACAGCCCAGATCGAGCCGGGAAGCTCGCCGTAAGCCTTCTTGTACGCGTCGAGGAACTCGGTCGCTTCGGGAGTGGAGAGGAACTGGGGCATGGGTTCGTTGAGCATGAGGGCCCCGGCGACGGCGGCATTACCCGCGATCTTGACGAACTCGGGGTTCGGGACCGCGTTGGAACCGACGAAGAGGGCATTGAGCCCAGCCTGGCGGGCCTGCTTGATGAGGAGGCCGGCCTCGCTGTAGTAGGAAGTGTAGAACCAGAGATCGGGGGCGAGGGTCTTGAGCTTTTGGACGGCCGCGGTGTAATCGGTCTCGCCCGGGGTGATGGCGTCGTAGTAGACGAGCTCGGCCTTCCCCGCGGAGAGGAGGGGTTCGAGGAATTTCTTGGCGTCCTCGGCCACGCCTTTGCCGTAGTCGGAGTTGTCGTGCATGATCGCCACGCGCTTGGCGCCGAGCTTCTCCACGACGGTGGCGAAGAAGGCCGACTGCGTGTCGTCCCTTCCGCAGGTGCGGAAGAAGGAGGGACGCTGCTTTTCCATGGTGAGGCGGACGGCCGTGCAGCCGTAGCCGACGGAGACCACGCCCTTGGCGTCGTAGAGATCGGCCGCGGGGATCGTGATGCCCGAGCCGTAGGACCCGACGACGAGCTTCACGCCCTTGGAGATGAGCTTCTGTGCGGCGAGGGCGGAGTCCTTCGGATTTCCCATGTCGTCTGCGAGTTCGATCTTGATCTGCTTTCCGGCGACGCCGCCCTTGGCGTTGATGAGGGCCGCGGCGGTTTCGGCGCACTGGCGGGCCCACTGGCCTTCGGCGGCGTACTGTCCGGAAACGGGGGCCTGGAGGCCGATAGTCAGGACGTTTGATTCCGACTTCTTGCCGCAGGCGGCGAGAAGGAGACCGAGGGCCACGGCGGAGAGCGAAACGAGGACAGTGGTTCTCTTCACGATTTGACTCCTTTCTGGAAGGTTGTAACCCGAAATCGCGCTCGGTGGAAAGAGGCTTGACGCTTCTTGGAGGCCGGATACTATGGGCCTGAGGAGTTGGACCACGTAAGATGGCATCGGACGCGCACGCGCATCCCTTTGATCTGGCTCGGCTGGAGCCCGCCGCGGAAACGGAAAGGCGGGGGCTCGGCGTCGCCTGCGCCGCGAGCGCCTGGCACGAGGAAGAATTCCTG
>JAEWSV010000224.1 GCA_023398155.1 Spirochaetota bacterium | reverse complement strand
GTTGTCGATGATGGATGCACGCGACGCGGCGGAGACCGAAGAGGCGAAGATGCCGCCGAAAACCAGGATGAAGGTTCCGAACGCCACGAGTACGCCGATGAGCGCCATCCGGCCCCGCCTCTTCATCAGGGTCCTGAAAGCCAAGGTAAGGGTCAACACGGCCTAGCCCTCCGTCCCGGCGCCGTCCACGACGCGCCCGTCCTGGATGCGGACGACGCGCTTGGCCTCGCTCATGATATGGGCGTCGTGGGTGGAAAAGACGAAGGTGGTTTTCTCCGTCTCGTTGAGCTTCCGCATCAGCTCCACGATGCGCGATCCGGTGGCAGAATCCAGGTTCGCCGTCGGCTCGTCCGCGAGGACGACGAGGGGCCTCGTGACCAGGGCGCGGGCGATGGCTACCCTCTGGCGCTGGCCGCCCGAAAGTTCGGCGCTCTTGTTCTTGATGCGGTCCAGGAGACCTACTTCTTCAATGGCCTTCATCACCCGCTCATGCCGTTCCGCCTTGGGGATGGACTTCTGCAAGAGCAGGGGAAATTCGATGTTCTCGTAGACGTTCAGCACCGGTATCAGGTTGAAGGCTTGGAAGATGAAGCTGATCTTAGTCCGCCGATACCGCGTGAGTTCCTTATCGCTCATTTTCCCGGTCTCGGTTCCGTCGATGCGTACGATGCCTTCGGAAGGCACGTCGATGCAGCCGAACATGTTCAGCATGGTGCTCTTCCCCGAACCGGAGGGGCCCGCGATGGCGAGGAACTCGCCCTGTGAGATGGAGAGGGAGACCCCTCTCAGGGCGTCCACCCGCGTCTCTCCCAGCATGTAATACTTCGTTACGTTGTCCAGCTCCACGACGTTCATTCAGGATTCTCCTTCTTGATAATCCAAGCCTTTGAGCAGGATCTCGATAAGATCGTTCGCCATGTCCGATCGGCTCCGGCTCACGGCGAACCGTGGCGCAGTATGCTCCGCTCCTCATTCTTCAATCGACCTAACTACCGATATGTTGGTAACATGCCAACAAACAACCTAAACGCAAATAATCTTTCCGAGTATCCTTTGAGAATTACTCCCTCATCAGAACCACGGCCATGGTTCCCTTGCCGGCATGCAGGGCGATTATCGGGGAAATTTCCTGGATGAAGAGCGGCTTCTTCCCGGTCAGGGCCTCCAAGCGCAGCGCGAAATCCTTGGCTTCCTCAAGCATGTCGGCGTGCACCAAGGCGTAGCACCTAAGCGGGTCGTCCCCGATGAAGTCCCGGACCAAGTCCAGGATCTTCTGGAGATTCCGCTTGGTTGAGAAGGCTTTTCCGTACAGCAGCGAACCTCCCTCTTCATTCAGGGAGACTATGGGCTTGAGGTTGAGCAGGGAGGCGACGGCGCCCTTGAGCGGGCTGACCCGGCCGCCCTTCACCATGTACTTGAGCGTGGGTACGCTCACGTAAATCCTCGCCTTGGGTATGAAGCTCTCCACAGCCGCTACCACTTCGTCGTGGCTTTTCCCCTCGGCGATGAGTTCCGCCGCGCGCAGCACCACCAAGGCCTGGGCTCCGGAATCCTGGCGGGAATCGATGACGGAGATCCGTTTGCCCGATACCTTCTCCGCCTCCAGCTTGCTCACCCCGTAGGTGCCCGAAAGTTTGCCGGCCACGTGGATGGCGATGATCGATTCGTAATAGGTCGAAAGGTAGGAATAGAGCTTCCTGAAGGCCGTCGGGGCCGGCTGCGCCGTGGAGGGATAGGCGCCTTTCCGCTCCATGTACTCGTAGATCCTCTCGTTGTTGATCGTGAGTCCGTCGAAATACTGTTCATCCCCTACCAGGATGCTGAGCGGAACGACGTGGATCTGGTACTTGTCGATCAGTTTCGCCGGAAGATCGCAGACCGAGTCGGTGACGAGGGCGATGGGATACTTCGGCCCGTGGCTGATCTCGTACTCGCGGAGCATGTCGTCTACCTTCTGTTCCTGCACCGTGCCGTATCCGGCGATCATTTTTACCACGGCTACCGGCGCGTCGGTGTGGACGTGGATACGGGCCACTTCGCCGCTTCCCGCGACGATGGCGCAGTCTCCGACGCCGGCGAGGTCCCGCCGGAGCGCGCTCAGGTCGATGTCCGATCCGCGGATGAGGACCTCGGTGCAGTACCTGAACACCGGATACTCGCCTCCGTGGACGGAGGCGGAAAGTTCCGGCGGAACCGCCTCGTCTTTGGTCTCGCTTTCCCGCGCGTCCGAGACGAGGTATTTGGTCGCCCCTTGAAGAAAATGGAAGAAGCCCTCGGCCCCGGCGTCCACGACGTGCTCCTCTTTCAGGACCGGCAGAAGCTTGGGCGTATCCTCCACGGACTGCCTCGTTCCCTTGAGGGTATGCTTGAACATGAGTCCGATGTCCCGCAGGTGTTTGTGCTCGTCGAGGAGCCTTACCCAATCCTTCATCACCGTGAGTATGGTTCCCTCCACGGGAGTCAGGATCGCCTCGCGCGCGCGCTTTTCCGCGTTCTTCGCCGCTTCAACGAAGACTTCCCCCGATACGGTCTCGGTATCCTTGATGGTCTCGCTGAGGCCGGCGAAGAACTGCGCGAAGATGATTCCCGAGTTTCCCCGGGCTCCCGTGAGGGCCGCGTCCGCTATCGCCTGCATGGTTCTTCCCGCGGTCGGTCGGGGCGCCGCGTTGGCGATGAAGGAACTCATGGTCATGGCCAGGTTGGTGCCGGTATCCCCGTCGGCGACGGGAAAAACGTTGATCCGGTTGATCTCCTCGCGTCTCCGGATGAGCTCATTGCCGCCGGAAGCGAAGGCGTTATACAGGGAGACCGCGTCGAGCTCGAAGCGCTGCATGGGTTTTCCTCCTCACCAGGATACGGCGATACCCGCCGTGACGTAGTTGAACAAGGCGAAGGTATAAACGTCCCCGCCCCCGTCGGATCCGCCTTCCAGGACGCGGTAGCCCAGGCGGAGCGCGATGTTCTCTTTCGCGTGGTACTGCACCGCAAGGAGCGCGTCCTCGGCGCGGCCGAAGGGGCTCCACAGCGCGTCCGCGTCCAGGAGCAGGCTGAACG
>JAEWSV010000219.1 GCA_023398155.1 Spirochaetota bacterium | reverse complement strand
GAGTCCGCCGAAGAACGGCGCGAAAGCCTGCGGGACCTGCGCGGGACCGCGGCCGACGGGGAGCAGCAGCTCTCCGCGCTGCTGTCGGCCATAGAGCGGATGGGAGGAAGCGTCGGCGCTATCCGGGACATGATCTCAATCATCAATAAGATCGCCAGTTCCACCAATCTGCTCGCGATGAACGCGTCCATCGAAGCGGCGCATGCCGGCGCCGCGGGCGCCGGCTTCTCGGTCGTCGCCGATGAGATACGCACGCTCGCGGAGAGTTCCTCAAAGAACGCGAAGGATATCGGCGTCAAGCTGAAGGAAGTCGTCGGTATCATCAACGAGGTCTCCGAGGGCGGCGGCCGGTCCAAGAACGCGTTCGAAGGGATCAAGCGGGAAATCGACCGGGCGATCGATTCGTTCACCGAGATAGCCGAAGCGACGAGCGAACTGACCGATGGCGGCAACCAAATCCTCGAGGCCCTATCGTCGTTGAATTCGGTTTCGCAAGGATTGCGCGGCAGCGGTACGGCGATCGCGGCGGCCCAGGGCATGCTCATCGATCTCCAGAGCCGCACGAAAGACGGCGCAGGCAAAGTGCTCAGCGAAGCGCAGGCCGTCGGCAAACAGGCGGAAAGCCTCAAGTCTTCGGCTCAAGCCGTTTCCGAAGTCGCCGAGACGAGCACCCGCGAGGCAGCCGACCTGCACGAAAGCATGAAGGGGATCGTTTGACCCTCCATGCCGGGGACGAGCCATCGACGACGGAATCGGCCCGGGGCTCCCTCGGGCCGTTCGCTTTAGGGCGCTGAGCCGCCCGCGAGTTCCAGGATCGTCTTCGGCGAACCCGGTCCGCGGCTGGTGCCCTCAAACCGGAGGAGGAATCCGTCGCTTTCCCGGTACCAATATTCGGTGCTGTAGAGGGCCGCCGGAAATCCGGAAACGCTCACCGTGACTTTGACGGCCTCTACGGTCCGGCCGTCGCAGGTTATCGTCTCCGCGCCTCTCCTCTTGGCGGTCATCTTGTACGCTTTCCCGTTGTCGGGATTCACCGTCCAAAAAACGGTCTTCGGCGCGCCGGTCCGGATGAAGCGGCCGAGGCCCATGCCGATGACGCCGTACCATGGTGCCTCATCGATCTCCGCCTCCGTTTCGGAACGCTTACCGCCCAAAAGCCCTTCCGAGCGGATGCCGTTACCCGTCCGAGTAAAGACGGCGCTTTTCCCGTCAGGATACCCGTAGACCCATCGGAGCGTTGATAGATCGGGCGCGAGCACGAAGGTATGCGTTTCGTTGAAGCCCGAGTCCCGAAGGACGACCGAAAACGTCGCGCCGGACGCGTCCGGACGCATCGTGACCGTCTGGAAGGAGCGCTCTTTCCCGATGGTCTGGAGATAGCGGAATTCCTGGGCGAGCGCGGAGGAAGGAAGGAGCAGCGCGAGAGCGAGGACGGCGCGTTTCATCATGGCTTTTCTCCATCCTGAGTATAGTTCAATCGCGCGCCGTCAGCGCTTGACGATCGGATGGTTTATCGCTAAACTATAAATATGAGTGATACGGTAAGCAATAGGAGTAGAGCGGTAGCCGCGTGGACCCGGCTCGTCCGTATACAACAGCGATTGGACAAGGCGAGCAGGCGGAACTTCCGCTCGCTGGGCTTGAGCGCCGCGTGGTTCGACGTGCTCGCAAGGGTCGGCGCGCGCGAGGGTCTCACGCAGGCGGAGCTCGCCGATACGCTCTTGGTCACCAAGGGCAACGTGAGCCAGCTCCTCGCCAAGATGGAGGCCGCGGGCCTGGTGCATCGTCGGGCCGATGGGCGGAGCCTCCGCATCGGTTTGACGGATCAGGGGAAAGCCGTGGCCGCGAAGGCCTTGCCGCGCCAGGAGGCCGTGCTCCGCGAATCCCTCGCCCGCTTGAGCGAGGAAGAGCAGGCCGAGCTGGTCCGCTTGCTCCGGAAATGGGAGAAGTCATGAAAAGGACGGAGCTCGATTTCATACATCGATTCGAACCGGGAACGGAAGGCCAGGGGAGCGCCTTGCTGCTGCTCCACGGGACGGGCGGATCGGAGGACGACCTCATCGATATGGGGCGTTCGCTGTTGCCGTCCGCGGCCCTCCTGAGCCCCCGGGGTAAGGTGAGCGAGAACGGCATGGCCCGGTTTTTCCGGCGCCTCGCCGAGGGCGTCTTCGACCTGGGCGACCTGCATCGGCGGACGGCGGAATTGGCCGACTTCATCGAAGCGGCGGCCGACGCCTACGGTTTTAACCGGCGACGGACGATCGCGGTGGGGTATTCCAACGGCGCCAATATCGCCGCGAGCCTGCTGCTGTCGCGCCCCGATGTCCTCTCCGGGGCGATACTCTTCCACCCGATGGTGCCCTTCGAGCCGGAGGCTCCGTACGACCTGGAAGGGGTGCCGGTTTTCATGGCCGCGGGGCGGCAGGACCCCCTCGTCCCTCCGACATCGACCGAGCGCCTCGCGGAGCTCCTCTCGGCCGGCGGGGCGCGCGTAGAGACCCATTGGCAAGAAGGCGGACACCGCATTTCCCGCGCCGAGCTGGAAGCG
>JAEWSV010000210.1 GCA_023398155.1 Spirochaetota bacterium | reverse complement strand
GAACATGGAGATGTGGCCGATACCGCCCTTCACGGGCCAGAGGTTCGGAATGTCGGTGAGCAGGGCGCTCTGCGAGTCCAAGAGGCTACCGATTTCCTTGATGGGCTCCACCGCGCTGGAAAGGTATCCCGCGAGCCTGCGCACCTCGGCGACTTCCTTGAGGCTGCCCTCGGCGGTTTCCTTGAGCTCGAAGAAAGAGGCGAGGTCGCCGCGGTTCGCGTCGGCGTTGTTCTTGACCACCTTGTCCAGGCCGAGCCCGCTCAGGGTCGCGCCGAGGGCCGACTCGAAACCGCGCGAGGCTTTGAGCAGCCGGGCCGTCTCGTCGCGGAGTTGATCCAGGCTAGCCTGGGCATCCTTGAGCTTGCCGTCTTTCTCCGCGAGGTTACCGGCGGTGTCGGCGAAGGCGGCGCCGTACCAGAAGAAGGACCCGACGATTCCGAATAAGGCGAGGATGACGAAAACCATGGAAAAAAGGGTCACGTGGAGGTTGTAGACGCGCTTTTCGGAGTGGGGAACCAACATGACCGTATAGCGACGATTCCCGACCGTGAAGAGGGTACGGAAAAAGGCTGCGATCGACCTGCCCGCAGAGGCCACGCCGGCCTTCGCGTTCCGTACGACGCTGTTTTCCAATCGCTTATATTTATGGACCGACCGCACGGCCTGCTCCTTGAGTTGTCTCTGAGGGCGAATGAATTCGCTTGATTATATCAACAGCCGGCGCGCGCTGTCAAATAGCGCGCGCGCGAAGTCGCGAAATGCTCGTTCTTCTGTGATTTACGACCATGCTCCGAAGAATGATGAGGAATTTCGATTGTTGCATTTCATTGACGACGCGGGGGATACGTGATATATTTCTTTTCAATCCAGTTTGGACTCCCCCGATCACGACCCGTTTCGGACTAAGCCATGCAGTATTTTGATACTCACGCCCATTTGGGGCTCATCTACGATGACCCTATCGAGCAGCTCATCGTTACGCAGGAAGCCCGCCAAGCCGGGGTCGCGCGCATCGTTTCGATCTGTAACAGCCTTCTCGACTTCAACCAGGTCTATGAGAACCTGAAGTCCGCCACCAGCGTTTACCATGCCGTGGGCGTCTCGCCCTCCGAGGTCCAGAATCCCGGAAAGAACTGGATCCAGACCGTAGAACAGAGCGCCAAGCTGCCTCGCGTGATCGCCATCGGCGAGATCGGTTTGGATTATTTCCGCAAGTACGGCGACCGCAAGTCCCAGATCGAGCTGTTCATCACGCAGCTGGAGCTGGCGGCCAAGCTCGATCTGCCGGTCATCATCCACAACCGCGACGCTGGCCATGACGTGCTCGATATCCTCCGGGAGCGGCTGCCGCCTAAGGGCGGCGTTCTGCACTGCTATTCGGAGGACGCCGAATACGCCCGGCGGGCCCTGGACCTGAACCTGTATTTCTCGTTCGCGGGGAACCTCACCTATCGGAACGCCCGGAATCTCCACGATACCATCGGGGTGCTTCCTTTGGACCGTATCCTCATCGAATCCGAGAGCCCCTTCATGGTGCCCGCGGATTTCCGCGGAAAGCGGAACATGCCCGCGTACCTGCCGATCACCGGACGGTTCCTCGCGGAAATGCTGGAGATGCAGGAAGAAGAGGTGAGCGGCATACTCTGGGAGAATTCGAATCGGTTCTTCGGCTTGCCCGTCTGAGGCGGCGGCCCCGACCGTGTCCCTGTATAAGAGCGTCCTCATCGGATCCTTGGAGGTGCCGGGTAATCTTTTCCTGGCGCCGGTAGCGGGGTATTCCGACCGCGCGTTCCGTTCCGTCTGCGTGGAGCAGGGAGCGGACCTCTGCTGTACCGAACTCATCTCCTCCGAAGCCTTAACGCGTAATTCGGAGAAGACCGAACTCCTTATGCGCCGGGCCGCCAACGAGGAACGCTACGCTATCCAGCTCTTCGGCTCGGATCCCTCCGTGATGGGCCGGGCCGCGGCCCTACTCGCGCCGTATAGTCCGGAAGTCGTGGATATCAATTGCGGCTGTCCCGTGCCCAAAGTCGTGAAGACGGGCGCCGGATCCGCCCTCCTCAAGGACCCCGCGCTCCTCGCCCGTATCGTGGAAGCCGTCCGGCGGGCTTCCGAGGCGAGCCTCGGCGGCGTACCGGTCACGGTCAAGATCCGTTCCGGGTGGGACGATAGTTCGATCAACTACCGCGAGACCGCGCGCGCCGCGACCGAGGCCGGGGCCGCCCTGGTGGCCCTCCATGCCCGCACCAAGGCCCAGGTCTACGCGGGGAAGGCCGATTGGTCCCATATCGCGGACTTGGCGGCCCTCTGTCCGGTTCCCGTGATCGGCTCGGGGGACCTCTTCTCCGCCGAGGACGCCGAGCGCATGCTCCGCGAGACCGGTTGCGCCGGCGTCATGTTCGCCCGCGGCGCCATGGGGAATCCCTTCATCTTCTCCGAGGCTAAAGCCTTGCTCCGATTCGGTTCGCACCCGACGATAGAGCCCGCCGAACGCCTCCGCACGGGTATCCGCCAGCTCATGCTCCTCATCGAGGATATGGGGGAGGCCGCGGCTTGCCGAGAGATGCGCAAGCAATTCTGCGCCTACACGAAGGGGGTCCCGGGCGGCGGCGCCATCCGGGAACGTCTGGTACGGGCCGAAACCGCGGCCGACTATCGAACTATCCTTTCTGCGGCCGGCCTTCTTGCGTCTCCGCAGGAACGAGCGTAAAATCGCTCCATGGGGCTCTTGGATTCGTTCGGCGACTTCCTATCCCTCTTGTTCTCCAAGGATCCCTCTGGATCGAAGGACCGGCGCGAGATGCGCGAAATCCGCGCGCGGCTCAAAGCGGTCAAACCCGCTATATACAAAAGCTCGTCCAATCTCGTTCTCCCCTCTTTCGCGTCCTCAGTCTACGATCTGGCGCTCGCGCTCCAGACCGCCCGCGACGCGATCAACCGCAGCGTGCTTTCGCCGGATACGCGGCTCGCGCGGCGTTTCCGCGATTTCCTCGTGGAGCGACGCCTCAGCGAAGAGGGCCGTCGGCGCCTGGAAGCC
>JAEWSV010000041.1 GCA_023398155.1 Spirochaetota bacterium | reverse complement strand
GCGCCGGAGAGCGCGCCTCTCGCCGCCGGCGCCGCGCCGCGGACGCCGGTCTCCGCTGACTACCCGGGCCCCGTCTCGCAAACCCCCGTCAAGGGCATCCGGAAGATCATCGCGGACCGCATGCGGGCTTCCTTGGCGAGTTCCGCCCAACTCACCTTCAACGGATCCGCGAACGCCGAACGGATACTGGCTCTCCGCGGCCGCTACAAGGCGAGCGACGCAGCCTTTGGGCTCTCCGGCGTGACGATCGGGGACCTCGTGCTCTTCGCCGTCTCCCGCGTCCTGCCCCTATTCCCCTACGGCAACGCAACATTGGAGAATGGGACGCTCACGACCTTCGAGCGCGTGCACCTGGCTTTGGCCGTAGATACGCCGCGCGGCCTCATGGTGCCCGTGATCCGTAACGCGGACCTGCTCTCCCTGCGGGAGATTTCGGCCGAGGCCAAGCGCCTCGCGGCCGCCTGCCAGGCGGGCAACATCAATCCGGACGAGCTCTCGGGCGGGACCTTTACGGTATCCAACCTCGGCGCCTTCGGCGTGGAGTCCTTCACGCCGGTGCTCAACTACCCGCAGGTGGCGATCCTCGGCGTGGACAACATCGTGCCCCGCGCCGCCGCAGGCCCTGACGGGACCCTCGTCCTCGAACAGCGGCTCGGACTCTCGCTCACCGTGGACCACCAGATCATCGACGGGGCCCCCGCGGCCCGCCTCCTCAAGGGCTTCGCCGACGCGATAGCCGACATCGACCTTTGGCTGGCGAAGTAGGAGAACGCATGTACGACGTAGCGATAATCGGGGGCGGGCCGGGAGGATACCTCGCGGCCGAACGCCTCGGAAAGCTCGGGAAGAAGGTGCTCCTCATAGAGAAGAGCTTCCTGGGAGGCACCTGCCTCAACGTGGGCTGCATACCGACCAAGACCCTGCTCAATTCGGCCAAGCAGTACGCCCACGCCAAGGATGCGCACAAGTTCGGCGTAAAAGTCGATGGCGTCTCCTACGATTGGAACGCGATGTTGGCCTGGAAGGCGGACGTCGTGGGAAAGCTCCGCGGCGGCATCGCCTCCCAGATGAAGAAGTTCGGCGTGGACGTGGTCGAAGGCTCGGGCTCGATCGTGAAGCGCGGCGTCGTACGCGCCGTTCCTGCGTCCGGCAGTCGGAGCGAGGACTACGAGTGCCGGGCCATCCTCGTCTCCACGGGTTCATCGCCCGTCCTGCCGCCAATTCCGGGAGCCAACGATAATCCGGCGATGGTGGATTCCACCGGACTCCTCGACTATCCGTCCGTTCCCAAGCGCCTCTGCGTCATCGGCGGCGGGGTCATCGGCGTGGAATTCGCGAGCCTCTTCTCGGCCCTCGGCTCGGAAGTCACCGTCGTGGAGATGATGGACGAGATTGTCCCCTTCATGGACAAGGAACAGGCGCCGATCCTCCGCAGGGCCATGAAGGCCGTCGACTTCAAGCTCGGTCGCAAGGTAGAAAAGTTGGAAGGCGGAACCGTCTTCTTCACCGCCAAGACGGGGGAGGCGGAAAAAGTCGAGGCGGACCTCGTACTCATGGCGGTCGGCCGCAGGCCTAACCTGAAAGGCTGGGGCGCCGAGGAAGCCGGCGTGGACTGTACGCCGCGCGGCGTGGTCGTGGACGACCGGATGCGCACCAACCTGAGCGGCATCTGGGCCGCGGGCGACGTCACCGGCAGGAGCCAACTCGCCCACTCCGCCTACCGCATGGCCGAGGTAGCGGTGGCCGATATCGTCGCCTTTTTGTACGGCTCTGCCGGCGCCGCCGCGGCCGCCCCCGCGTCGACCGGCGTCCCGGCGGGCGTTTCCGCCGACCGCATGCGCTACGATGCCATACCGTGGGCCGTCTACGGCATCCCCGAGGCGGCCGGCGTCGGCCTGACCGAACAGGAAGCCGCGTCCCGCGGCATCGAAATCAAAAAGGCGAGCATTCCTATGAAGATCTCCGGCCGCTTCGCAGCGGAGAACACCTTCGCCGCTCCCGGCGCGGTCAAGGTCATCGCGGAGAAGGCGAGCGGCCGCATCCTCGGCATCCACGCAGTCGGAGCCTATTCATCGGAATTCATCTGGGGCGGGGCGGCTCTCATAGAGCAGGAACTCCGCGTCCAGGACGTGAAGCAATTGATATTCCCCCACCCGACCGTCTGCGAGCTCATCCGCGACGCGGTTTGGGAATTGTGACGTCCGCGCCGCTGCCGGTTGCAGCAGCGCGGACGTCTTGCAGTTCCTTACGGAACTGCGGGTACGTAGGTTTTCGGAAACTGAAGTTTCCAAAAACCGCCGGCGCGATAGGCGCCTGCATTCGCAACTTTGGAGGTTTCTAAATGCCCAAGTCGATAGTCGTGGATCCCGCGTCGGTACGCAAACCCAGTGTCCTGAAGATTCGGGATATCCCCGTCAACCAGTATAAGAGCGACTTCAAGGCGGAGCTCGCCAAATACGGTAAAGAGAAGCTCGTGAAGATCTGGTACGACATGGTCACCGTCCGCGAGTTCGAGACCATGCTCAACACGTTCAAGACCCAGGGGGCCTGGAACGGCATCGAGTACAACCACAAGGGCCCCGCCCACCTGTCCATCGGGCAGGAGGCCGCGGCGGTGGGCCTCAGCGTCAACCTCACCGTAGACGACTTCACCTTCGGCAGCCACCGCAGCCACGGCGAGATCCTCTCCAAGTGCTATTCCGCCGTCGCCCAACTGGACGATAAAAAGCTCGAGGCGATCATGAAGAACTTCCTCGGCGGCGAGACCCTCGCCATCGCCGAGAAGATCAAATACAAGAGCGTGAAGGACCTTGCCGAGAACTTCGTGCTCTACGGCACCCTCGCCGAGATCTTCGCCCGCAAGGCGGGCATCAACCGCGGCCTCGGCGGTTCCATGCACGCGTACTTCACCCCCTTCGGGTCCATGCCGAACAACGCCATCGTCGGCGGATCGGCGGACATCGCCACCGGCGCGGCCCTCTACAAGCGCATCAACAAGAAACCGGGGATCGTGGTGGCTTCCATCGGCGACGCCTCCATGGGCTGCGGCCCGGTGTGGGAAGCCATGATGCTCGCCTCCATGGACCAGTACCGGAGCCTCTGGCCCGAGTCGGCCGGCGGCGCTCCCCCCATCCTCTTCAACTTCTTCAACAACTTCTACGGCATGGGCGGCCAGACGCACGGCGAGACCATGGGCTACCAGGTCCTGGCCCGGGTAGGCGCGGGGGTCAACCCCGAGAACATGCACTCGGAGCGCGTGGACGGTTACAATCCCCTCGCGGTAGCCGACGCGGTCCAGCGCAAGAAAAAGATCCTCATGGAAGGTCGGGGCCCGGTCCTCATGGATACCCTCACCTACCGCGTCTCAGGCCACTCGCCCTCGGACGCGTCGAGCTATCGCACCCCGGAAGAGATCAAACTCTGGCAGGAAGCCGACGCCATCGACACTTACGCGAAGTACCTCGTGGCCAACGGCGCGGCCGGCGCGGCCGACCTCGACGCGATGCGGGCCTCCGTGGCCGCGAAGATGCTCGAGGTCGTGAAGCTCGCCGTGGACGACAAAGTCAGCGAGCGCGTGGGCGGCGCCTTCATCGAATCGGTAATGTTCTCCAACGGAAAAATCGAGAAGCTGGACGATAGAAAGCCGGAACTCCTGCAACCGCTCGCCGAGAACGCCCGCGTCAAGGCGCTCGCCGGCAAGCTCCGGTACGGCTTCGACGCGGACGGAAAGCCGGTTTCCAAGAACAAAGCCTACCAGTACCGCGACCGCCTCTTCGAGGCTATGGCGCACCGCTTCGCCATCGACCCGACCATGGCTGCCTGGGGCGAGGAGAACCGCGACTGGGGCGGCGCCTTCGCCGTGTACCGCGGCCTCACCGAGCTCCTGCCCTATCCGCGCCTCTTCAACAGCCCGATCTCCGAGGGCGCCATCGTGGGTTCCGGCGTCGGCTACGCGATGTGCGGCGGCCGGGCGGTCGTAGAGCTCATGTACTGCGACTTCATGGGGCGGGCTGGCGACGAGCTCTTCAACCAGGCGTCCAAGTGGCAGTCGATGTCGGCGGGCCTCCTCAAGATGCCTCTCACGGTCCGCGTATCGGTGGGCAATAAGTACGGCGCCCAGCACAGCCAGGACTGGGCGGCCCTCATCGCCCACATTCCCGGCCTCAAGGCCATGTTCCCCGCCACCCCCTACGACGCCAAGGGCATGCTCAACCTCGCCCTCCGCGGTACGGATCCGGTGGTCTTCTTCGAAAGCCAGCTCCTCTACGACGTGAGCGAACAGTTCGAAAAGGGCGGAGTCCCCGAGGGCTACTACGAGATCCCCGAAGGCGAACCCGCCGTCCGCAAGCAGGGAAAAGACCTCACCATCGCCACCCTCGGCGCCACCCTGTACCGGGCCATGGACGCGGCGAAGGTCCTGGAGGAGAAACACGGCGTCTCGGTGGAAATCATCGACCTCCGCTTCATCAACCCCCTGAACTATGACAAGATCGTGGAGTCGGTGAAGAAGACCGGCAAGCTGGTCCTCGCGAGCGACGCGGCCGAACGCGGTTCCTTCCTCCACACGGTGGCGAGCAACGTACAGACGCTCGCCTTCGACTATCTGGACGCTCCGGTCGCCGTGGTCGGCAGCCGCAACTGGATCACGCCGGCCGCGGAGATGGAGAGCCTCTACTTCCCGCAGATAGACTGGATCATCGATACCGTCCACGAGCGCGTGCTGCCGCTGCCGGGCCATGTCCCGACGACGGTCCAGACCGCCCTGGATTTGGCCCGCCGCAACCGGCAGGGAGTGTAAGGACGGCATGAACGAGTATCCGGCCCTCATCAACGAGAGCGACGCGACGCGGGTAGAACGGCTCGCCGCCCTCCGCGCGTACGAGGCGGCGCGGGAAGCCGCCGGGAATCCGACCGCGGACCGGACCGGCGAGATCAACAACCACGTCCACACGATCTACAGCTTCAGCCCGTACACCCCTTCCATGGCGGCCCTCCGCGCGCGCGACGCGGGCCTAGAGGCAGCCGGGTCGGTGGACCACGACTCCATCGGGGCGGCCGACGAGATGATCGCCGCCTGCGCGGCCGTCGGCATCGGCGGATGCACGGGCTTTGAGGTCCGCGTCTCCTTCAAGAAGGGCGCGGACGGCAGACCGGGCCCCTTCGCGGACCGCAAGATCAACAACCCCGACTCGCCCGGCCTCGCCTATATGACCGTGCAGGGCGTACCGAAACCGGCGAGAGCGCGGGCGCGGGCCTTCCTCGCGCCAATCCAGGAGCGCCGCAACCACCGGACGAGGCGGATGGTCGAAGCGACGAACGCGCTGCTTAGGCGCGCCGGTCTCCGGGAAATCGATTTCGAGCGGGACGTGCGGGGCATCTCCAAGTCGGCTGAAGGAGGAAGCATAACCGAACGGCACCTTCTCGCCGCCGTTTCCGAGTCGCTCATAGAGCGGCACGGGAAAGGGCCGGCACTGATCGCGGCCCTCGGCGCCGACCTCGGCGTGGCGGTGTCGCCCAAAGTAGTGGCCCTCCTCGGCGATCCGGGAAACGAACACTATGCGTTCGACCTCCTCGGCGTCCTCAAGTCGAGCTTCCTGGACCGCGTCTTCATCCAACCCGACGAGGACGAGTGCGTTCCCGCGACGGCCGTCGTCGATTTCGCCCGCCTCATCGGCGCCGTCCCCGCGTACGCCTATCTCGGCGACGTGGGCGAATCGCCGACCGGCGACAAGAAGGCCGAGAAGTTCGAGGATGACTATCTCGAAGAGCTGTTCGATGAGCTCGGTAGGATCGGCTACCGCGCGGTGACCTACATGCCGCCGCGCAACACCGTGGAACAGCTCAGGAGAGTCCAGCGGCTCTGCGCGGAGCGGGGCTTCATGCAGATATCCGGCGTCGACATCAACAGCTCGCGTCAGTCCTTTAGCTGCCCCGAGGTCCTGAAAGACGAGTTCAAACACCTCGTGGACACGACCTGGGCCCTCATCGCCCACGAGCGGCTCGCCTCGGTGGAGGCGGCCCTCGACCTTTTCTCGGCCGCCAATCCCCTCGCGGCGCGGGGCCTGGAGGAACGGATCGCCGTGTACGCTGCCGCAGGGCGCGACCTGGATCCGCGCCGGCCCGAAGAATCCGCCGTCGCGGTAGCGGCCAAACTGCGCAACCGGAGGTACTCCTCATGAACAGAATCGATACGACCGTCATCGCCCCGCTCCTGCGCGGAATCTGCATCCGCGCCTCCGGCCTCGCCCGCGTGATCGTACCGG
>JAEWSV010000628.1 GCA_023398155.1 Spirochaetota bacterium | reverse complement strand
CGCCTCCCCTGCGTTACGTTGCGCCTCCCCCGCGCTCGCGACCACGGCGACGCCCTCCTCGAGCGAATCCAGGAGCTCCTCGTTGAAGACCGTCATGCCCTCGATCTCTTGGATATAACGTTCCCGTTCCAGGCGGTCGCTTTCCAAGTTACGGGCCATTTCGTCGAAGCCGGCCACGAGTTCCGCGATTTCGCCGCTCAGGCGATAGTCGGTACGTGCATCGTCCTCGGATGACGAGTTTCCGACGGCGACGGCGAAATCGCCGTCCCGGACGCGCCGCATGGCGGCGACGAGGCGGCGGACCGGGGAGGCTATGTTGCTGGAGAGGGCCAGGCTCAAAAGGATGGTGAGGACGGCGCAGAGGAGGGTCGCCGTCATGACCGCGAATTGTAGGGCGTCTAGCCGGCGTTCGAAATCGGCTTTGGACAGGAGGGTCACTATCCGCACGGTGCGTGAGGTACCCCGCTCCGTTTCGTCCGCGGCGGAAGCGCCGGACAGGTCCGGGCGGCGCTCGACGGCCGACCCGGCGATCTGGACGACGACGCCCCAACGGGTCTTATCGGCTTCAGCGTCGCTCAGCGTCGCATAGATCGAGCGCGGCGGCCGGGCGGCGACGGCTTCCGCGATCCCTCCGGGATCGTTTCCCGCGACGAAGACCCCATCGGCGAGTATCAGGGCACGTACGCGAGGAAGCGCGCCGAGCTGTTCGGCCAGGTGGTCGTCGATGCGTTTCAGTATGAAGACGTCCGCCTCCCGAAGGCGCAGGGCCCCCATGAGATGCAGCCCCGTGGGAAGCAGCACCGCTTCTATATAGGGGTGATCTTTTTCGTAGCGCAGGAGACGGCCGTCGGGAAGGGGGAGAGCCTGGGAAACCGTGGAGAAGGCGACCGGGGAGCGCGTGGGCTCGCGCGGCGAAACGACGGCGAATTCGGCGCCCGCCTCGTCGGCGAATTCGATGGCGCGGCCCGCTATATCGGCGAAAGGACGATCGCGTATTTCGGACCTGGCGGACGCGTCCGACCCCGCCGCGGATTCCCTCCGCGCTTCCTCGTCGGCGAGCGTGGCTACGGCGCGCCAGAGGCGGAGCTTCCAGGAATTGTACCTGTCGAAGGCGGCGACCGCCGCGGCCTTCAGTTCGGCGCGGGCATCCTCTTCCTGATACCGCTCGACGGAGCGCGAAATGAGGGCGCCGGCGAGTATCGCCTGGATCGCGATGACCGCGGCGAAGGAGATCAGGGTCCGGGGGAAGATTTTCATCGGCGGCGCACCGCGCGGAAACGGGTCGGCGGCATCCCGAACTTCTCCTTGAAGAGCTGGGCGAAGTATGACGGATTCTGGAAGCCGAGTGAATAGCCGATGTCGAGCACCGGTTGATCCGATTCCACGAGGAGGCGCGATGCCGTGCGCAGCCTGAGTTCGTTGACGAACTGCGTCGGCGTCATGCCGTAATACCGGCGCATCTGGCGGATCACGTGCTCCCTCGATTTGCCGGCGAGTTCCACGAGCCGCTCCCCGCCCGCGCGGAGGTTTTTCCTTCGCTCCATGGACGCGCAGGCCGTGCGGAGCCAATGGGGCGCGTTCTCGCCGCGTCGTTCTTCGTCGTCCCGCAGGAGTTCGATCGCCAAGTCGAGGAAGAGGCTTTCGGCTAGCGGCACCATAAGCGGTTCGGCAACCGGACCGTCCATCGCGCCGTGCCCCTCGATCTTACGCGCGAAGGACGCGAAGGCTTCGCTCCCGAGGACGAGCGCCGTACGTTCGGCGGGCGGCCGCGCGGCGAGGGAGGCGACGAGCCAGGCGCGCTCGGCGGCGGATGCCCAGGACGGGGAAAAAGAAACGCGCGCGACGCGCGCGTCGCCGCCGGAACAGCCCGGCCCGGCGAGAGCGCGGAGGGCCCGCGGCTCTCCGGGTATGACGAAGGCGGCATCGGGCGGTCCGAAGACGCGCGCGCGCCCCGCGGCCGCGAACGAAGCGCGTCCGCGCATGGCCACGAGGAATTCGTAGCGATCGACCGGGGCCATCGGCGGCCGACGTTGGGCGCCCACCGATTCTAGGAGAAGCTCTATATCTTTGCGTCCGGCTTCGCCCGTGCCCACCGACGATTCCTAATGGTAGACGAACTGGCGCATGGCCGTATCGTTGACGTTGTCCCGGGTGAAGAACTCGAAGCCGGGAATCACCTTCTTCGGCACGGTGGCCCCTTCCCGGAAATGGCGCGCGGTCCATTCGACCGCGAGCGCTCCCATTTCCGCCGGCTTTTGGGCCAGCACGAGGTCCACCTCGCCGCGCTCGAGGGCGCCGATGAGCGTCGCCGTCGCGTCCCATGAGGCCACCTTCACCGCGCCTGTGAGCCCCGTCTCCAGGATGGCCCGGTACGAACCCTGGGCGCTGAAGACGTTAACGCCGAAGATGCCCACGAGGTCGGGATGCTTCCGGAGCATGTCGCGGGTCTGCCGCTCGGCTACGTCCTCGTCGTCCAGGCACCACTCGATGCCGACGAGCTCGATGTTCGGATAGCGGGCGATGCCTTCCTTGAAGCCTTTGACGCGGCCCGCGATGGACGACGCGTCCGGATTGGAAGCCTGGCAGAAGACCTTCCCCTTTTCTCCGACGAGTTCCGCGAGGTGCTCGGCCATGAGGCGTCCGCCGAGCTCGTTGTCGGAGCCAACGTAGGTAAGGGGGAAGGAATAGTTCGAGGGGGAGGAATAGTCGCCGTTGCCGATGAAGGTGTCCACGGTGATGACTTCGATGCCGCGTTCCCGGACGCGGCGAAGGGGCTCCACGAGGATATCGGCCGCGACCGGGGCGATGAGGAGGGCGTTGATCCCTTCGGTCGCGATGGACGCCTCGAGTGCCGCGAGTTGCTCTTCGGGCGTCCATACGGAGGGGTAGCGGGACACGAGAAGATCGACGCCGAGTTCGGCCGCCTTGGTTCGGATGCCGCTTTCGAGCGTGGTATAGAAGGGATCGTCCACCCCGGGAACGTAGAGGAAGCGGAGCGTTTTTTCCTTCCCGTCCGCCGGCTTTCCGGCCTTCGGCGCGCAAGAGAAGCTCGCGGCCGCGAGGGCGCACGCGATCCCTAGGAGCGCGAAGGTTCGCGCCGGACCGAAGCCGCGACGCCGCAATGTGTTTTTTTCCAGTAAATTGATTCTTCGGTTCATACGAGATTCCTTATGCCGATATCGTGCCAAGTATAAAACGTGCGGTTGCTGCGGTCCTTCGCAAATGGTAGAGCCATTTCCTCCGATCGCGGCGGAAGTGGATACGGGGCTATCCACGCTCGTGGATACCGGACTAACCACAATAGGTATCGCGCCTCCCATTCCGCGCCGCTTCGCGCGTATCGAAATCGACCCGAATATCAATCCGGCGATATTCGCGTCAATGGAGAGGTGGCGGGTTTGGAAAAACGGGTGCGTATACTGCGCCCATGACGGACGAATTGGTACGCGCCGACCATATTTTCAAAAGCTTCGCCGGCGTCGTGGCGCTCCGGGACGTTTCCTTCTCCCTCCTCAAGGGGGAAGTGCATGCGTTGCTCGGAGAGAACGGGGCGGGAAAATCCACCCTCGTTAAGATCATTTCCGGCGTTTATACGCGGGACGCGGGCGAACTCGCGATCAAGGGCGAACGGATAGAGACCCTCACGCCGCATACGGCCCAGGAGCGCGGCATCGCCATCATCCACCAGGAGCTTAACCTCTGTCCCCACCTGACGGTGGCGGAGAACATCTTCCTCGGCCGCGAGTTCACGAACGCCGGGGTGATGAATAGAAGGCGGATGAACGAGGAGGCGCGCGCACTCCTCGCGAAGCTCGCGGTGGACATCGAACCGGATACCCTGGTCCGCGAGCTTCAGGTTTCCAAGCAACAGATGGTGGAGATCTGCAAGACCCTCTCCATGAACGCGGACATCATCATCATGGACGAGCCTACCTCCGCCCTCACCGAGAAGGAGATCGAGGAACTGTTCCGCGTGATCGCCTCGCTCAAGGCGCAGGGCAAAGGCATCATTTACATATCCCACCGCCTTGAAGAGCTGTCCAAGATCGTGGACCGCGTAACCATCCTCCGGGACGGCCAGTTCGTGCGGACCATGAATTTCGCCGGGACTACCCTGAGCGAGATCATCTCCCTCATGGTCGGTAGGACTCTCCATGAGAAATTCCCCCGGATCGAGGTGACGCTGGGAGCGACGGTCTTCCAGGTACGCGGCCTCAGCGCTCCTTCGGGCGTGAAGGACGCCTCCTTCGAACTCAAACGCGGGGAGATCGTGGCCTTCGCGGGGCTCATGGGCGCGGGGCGCACCGAGCTCGTGCGGGCCCTCTTCGGCGCGGACAGGCGGACGGCGGGGACGATTTCCATCGACGGGAAACAAATGACGGTTCGGGAACCGGCGGACGCCATCCGCGCGGGGCTCTTCTGCGTGCCCGAAGACCGTAAGAAGGACGGCCTCTGCGTGCGGATGACCGTCGCGGAGAACCTGACCCTGCCGAGCCTGGACCTCGCTTCGACCCACGGCGTCCTCAGTAGGAAGAAGGAGAGCCGGCAGGCCCGCCGCATGGTGGAGAGCCTGAAGATCAAAACGCCGAGCGTCGACCAGTACGCGCGGAACCTTTCCGGCGGCAACCAGCAGAAGACGGTAGTCGGCAAGTGGCTCATGCGGGACGCGAAGGTCGTCATCTTTGACGAGCCGACCCGCGGCATCGACGTGGCCGCGAAGATAGAGATCTACGCGATCATGAACGACCTCAAGCGGCGCGGGGTGGGGGTCATGTTCGTTTCGTCGGAATTGCCCGAGGTCATCGGCATGTCGGACCGCGTCATCGTCATGTGCGGAGGCAGGATCACTGCGACCCTGGAGACCGCCAAGACGAGCCAGGAAGAAATCTTGAAATACGCCACGGCGTTCGCCGAGAGCGGAGGGAAGTGAGAAATGAGCGGTATGGTCACCAAGCTGAATGTCGGATTAAACCTGTCGCGCACCTCGAAGCAACTGCTATCCACCTTCAGCGGTCTCTTCGTCCTGTGCCTGATCTTTTCTCTGCTCAGCGAGTACTTCCTGACCTGGAACAACATCCTGACCGTGGCCACCCAGACGGCCGTCATCGCCGTCATCGCGGTGGGGCAGACCTACGTGATGATCACGGCCGGCATCGATCTTTCGATCGGATCGAATATAGCCCTCGCGGGGATGACGAGCGCCATGGCGATGCAGGCGGGACTCCCGCTGCCTCTCGCCCTGCTCGTGGGCTTGGCCTCCGGGGCGCTCGTGGGACTCATCAACGGCTGCCTCGTGGTGTTCGGGAACCTGCCCCCCTTCATCGTGACGCTCGGCACCATGACCGCCGTCCGCGGCGTGGCCTTGACCCTGACCCAGGGCATCCCGATATCCGGCCTGCCCAAGGATTTTACCGTCATCGGTTCGGGCCGCACCGGCGGCATCCCGAATCCGGTGCTCATCATGCTGGCCCTCGTCGTCGCGTTCGGTTTCATCCTCTCCAAGACCAAACTCGGCCGCTACGTGTACGCCCTCGGCTCCAACTACGAGGCGACGCGGCTCTCTGGCATCAACACGCGGAAGGTTCTTATCTCGGTCTACGTTTTCTCCGGACTGCTTGCCGCGTTCGCCGGACTCATCATGGCGGCCCGCATCATCTCCGCCCAACCCGCGGCGGGCGACGGCTACGAATTGGACGCGGTCGCCTCGTCGGTCATCGGCGGCACGAGCACCCTCGGCGGCGAAGGCTCGGTGGCGGGAACCTTCATCGGCGCCTTCGTTATCGGCATCCTGCGCAACGGCCTCAATCTCGTGGGCGTATCGCCCTTCATCCAGAAGATCGTCATCGGGGTCGTGATCGTGGGCGCGGTCTGGTTCGATCGCGCCAAA
>JAEWSV010000589.1 GCA_023398155.1 Spirochaetota bacterium | reverse complement strand
GCGAGGTCCATCGCGCGATCCCACCCGACGACTTTCGCCGGGAGACGCGGGCTCGCCGCGTCTCCGAGGCGGATATACAGGCGGGAGTACCCCTCGTACTCGGGGTCCACTTCGCTGGAGATGACATGGTAGTTAGTGACCAGGAGGCCGCCCTTGTCCACGAAGAAGGCGGAACCGATAACGCGGTCCGGAGCTCCCCGGCCGCGCTCGATCTTGATGCCCCGGTCCACCCAGACCGTGGCCACGCCCTTGATCATTTCAGAAGGAGAGTCGTGCCCCATGCAATACTCGGCCGCCTCGGCTGAGACCGAAGCGCCGGCGGATTCCGCGGCGGCCAGGAAGAAAGCGGCGGTACGCCGTTGGCGGGCCGAAACGGCGCGCTCTAAGAAGATTACCGCGTCGGCCGCGGAGAGCGGCCGCACGCGGTGGGCCTCCGCTGCGGCGAGGAAGGCCGAGAGGTCTTCGCCCTTCGCGAGGAGATCGCGAGCCTCGCACAGGCGATAATCAGCCAGGAGAGTACCGGCATCAGCGAATCCCAGGGCCGTCAAGGATCGCGTGAGGGAAGCCGCGTCGGACCAGCGCCCGTCGGTAGCCGCCGCATCGCGCTTGACCCGGAGCGCCTCCGTAGCCTCAGCGAAAAGGTCCTCGGATCTGCGGACGGCCGACGGATCGAGTTCCGCTTCCGCTATCGCCTCTCGTCCGTAGCGCGCGCCGAAGGAACCGAGGAGATGGATGGCCCGCTCGGGCTCGTCGCGCAGGATGGCGGCGATATCGTCCAGGCGCACCTCGACGGCCGAGCGCGGCGGTTGGAGCCGGTCGGCGGCGGATACGCACGATAGCAGGACGAGGGCCGCTGATGCCGCCGGCATGAAACCGAACTTACCTAATCGCATTGACCTCTCCCGGCCGCTCCCGGACCACCCGTTCTCGCTTCCCGTCCCCATCCATATCCCATGAACGTTCGATATCTCCGTTCTCGAAATGCCGCTCGGCGTATTCGGCTACGCCGTCGCCGTCCCAATCGCTCTCGGTCGACTCGACGGGTTCTTCCCAAGCCAACGTTTCGCTCACGATCGTTGTCCTCAAACGCCTGACCGTCTCCATGCGGCCGTCAAGGTCCAAGTCGACCTTGCGGAACGCAGGGCGCCCTCCGGAGAATTCCAGGACGGAAACGACGCGCCCGTTTACCGTCTCGGTAGCCCTCCGCGGCACGCCGCGCACGAGCTCGACTCGTTCGACGGCCCCATCCATGAATTTGCCGGGACGTTCCACGACTGAGGCGAAAGAGACGAGAGAACGGACCGAGAGCCGCGAGACGGACGAGTCGTCCTTGGGGAAGCGCAAGGGCGACGCGCTCTCTCCGTCCAGGAGGGCGACGAGGCGCACGGGCGCGAAGGGAAAGGCGGCAGGGGCCGGAACGTAGCGAGAACCGTCAAAGGAAACGTTCGCCACGGAAGGATACCTCGACCATTCGATCTGCGCCAAAGTCCGTTCGGCGGCCGCTGCGAGGATCGCCGCCGGCTTTGAACCGTCGGCCGCGGAAACCTCGGCCGAGGCGGCTACGCCGCCGCGCTCCGGAAGGCCGTCGGCGTATTCGAGCTCAAGCTCCGGGAGCCCGTCCTGATCCGCGTCATAGGCGCTCGCGACGAGAGCGCCGTCCCGATATCGGGCGGTAGTCTCCGCGTATCCGTCGCGGTCCCGATCCTCGGTCAACGATCCGTCGTACGCGAAGGCCGCGGCCATGAAGATCGAGCGCTCGGCGTCGTTCCTGAGCAAGGCCCACACCGAACGGAACACGGAAAGATCGATGGCCGAGGCCGAAAAAAGTTCCTGGATCGCGACGGAACCGTCCACGAGGCCTAGCTCAAGAGCCTGCGGAAGCGCGGCGGCCGCGGGAACGGAAACGGCTCTATACGCGGCGATCAGGCGACGGCGGTCGTCCGGATCCCGGACGAAGGGCGCAGCCCGGTAGGCGAGCGAAGGATCGATCTGGAGGAGGAAGGGGAGACGAGCGAGCACGGTATCCACGAGCGAACGCTCGCCTTCCCCGCTCGGGCGACCGGACGCGCGGTCCAGCGCGAGGGCCGCGAAGCGCGGATCCTCGGGATACGCCTCCAGGGAGTCGCGGATCGTGGCGCGGAAGCGCTCGGGATCGTCCGCGAGGGCGAGTCCGCGGAGGTACGCCCGCTCGCTTCCGTTCCCCACGCCTTTCAGGGCGTCCAGAGCGTCGTCGAAACGCCTTAAGCGGATGAGGATAGAAGCTTCCACGAGTACGGCGGCTTCGCGCCCATACCGGTCCCATCGGTCCGCCTCGACGGCGTTCCTCACCGCGGCCAGTGCGGAGCCGGCGGGGCGGTCCAATTTCAGCCGCGCGAGCGCGAGCAGATAGGAGACGTCCGAGGAAGCGTCGGAGAAATCCGCGGCCCGTTCCAAGGCGGCTTCGGCCTCCGGCCATCGGCCCTCTTCCGCCGCCTTCAACGCCCAGGCCGCGTACCGCCCGGCGACGGCAGCGTCGCCCATTCGCGCGTCCGCGTCGGCCTCGAGAGCCGGAAGGACGGTAGGAAGCCAAGCCAGCGCCGCCGATACCAACGCGAAGACCGTCCGCCGCATGCTACGCCTCCGGAGGTTTACGGTCCTCGGCCTGAGGAGCCGCTTCTTCCGTC
>JAEWSV010000624.1 GCA_023398155.1 Spirochaetota bacterium | reverse complement strand
GATCGGACCAGACGTCCCAGCGGGGCGGATCAAAGCCGAGGTCCTTCCAAATGCGGATGTTGCCTTCCTTGGAGCCCTTGGCGAAGAAGAGGAACGCCTTGGCCAACTCGGGGTTCTTGGTCTGCTTGGTGACCGCGGTGCCCGTGCCGCCCATGCCGGCGGAGCGGAAGCCGTCGGCCGTCCAGCGGGGAAGCGGGCGAATGGCGATCTTGCCCTTGAGGTCGGGCATGTAGTCGGTGAAGCGGCCCATGTACCACATCGGCATCCAGATGGAGGCGGCGCCGCCGCCGTTCATGAAGCCGTAGTATTCCTCCGAGTGGTGGAAGCCGCCGGGCGCGGGCACGGCGATCTTGTTCGTCCAAAGGAGGTCGTACAGGAACTGGAGGGTCTTGGTGTTGGTCTCGTTGTCCAGGATGACGTTGCCGTCCTGGTCCAGGAAGTCCGAGCCCTGCTGGGAGATGAGCGGCCAGAAGGACCACTGCTCGGTGACCTCAACGGTGGTCATCGGCTTGCCGGTGGCTTTCTTGACCTTGAGGCCGGCCTTCACGTAGTCGTCCCAGGTGACGATGTCGTCGGGGTTGACGCCCGCGGCGTTCAGGATGTCCATGTTGTAATAGATGACTTCGGCTCCGACGTGGAAGGGGAGGCCGTAGTCCTTGCCGTCTTTGGCGTAGATCGCGAGGCGGGCCTGCACGAAGTTCGCGCGATCCGGATCGATCACGTCGTTGAGCGGCAGGAGGGCGATATCGCCCTTGAGGTAGTTCGGGAACTTGCTGATCTCGATGTCGGAGATGTCCGGAGCGCCGGTTCCGGCCTGGAGGGCCACCAGCAACTTCGTGTGCATATCCTCGTAGGGGAACACCTCTCCCTTGAGCGCGATCTGCTTGTCGGGATTGGCGGCGTTCCACGATTCCGCCATGGCCTGGTAGAACGTGAGGTGCAGCTCGTTGAAGGTCCAGAGGGTCACCTCGGTCGGTCCCTTCGGTTTCGGCTTGGAGCAGGACATCGACGCCATGAGGGCGACGACGACGAGCGCCGCAGCTATCGTCTTCTTCATCATTGATTCTCCTTTCGGGCGGTCGTCTATGGAGCGCGGCCTTCCCTGATTCAATGTGTACGGGCAGTGTAGTTTGGTATTTATGGAATGTCAAATAATATTGTTACATATCAATAATATACGATATTGAAGGCATTTTCAGCGGCAGTTCGGAGATACTTGGAGTACGGTGTGGTGATAATTACCTTAGATATCGATAAACACTGATAGGTATTGGCTTGTTTTACACATAAATCGGGTGTTTTCATTCAAGATCCCTTGTAATACATCGAAGGATGCCGATATATTTTTCGATGTGAACGATGATGGCAGAATCTTCATTATAAATCCGCGCGAGGATATCGATATCCTCAAGGCGCTCGCCTCCGAACCCCGCGTCCAGATGTTGGAGCTGCTCGCCAAGCGCAAGCTCAACGTCAACGAGATCTCGGAGAGCCTTGACCTCCCCCAATCGACCGTGGCTACCCACATCTCCATCCTGGAAAAGGCGGGCCTCATAACCGCCGAGACCGTCAAGGCGCGCAAGGGCAGCCAGAAGCTGTGCTCGGTCGCCTTCGACGAGATGATCGTCCGCTTCCCCGAGGAGAAGAAGACCGACGGCATCATCGAGGTGGAGATGCCGATAGGTCTCTTCACGAGTTATCAGGTCACGGCCCCCTGCGGGCTGTGCTCCACCGAGTCCATCATCGGCTACCTGGACGTGCCCGATTCGTTCCTGACGCCGGAGCGCATGCGCGCGGGGCTCCTCTGGTGCGAGACCGGGTACGTCGAATATAAATTCCCTAACAACGCCATCTACAACGACAAGAAAGTGCGCCGCATAGAGCTGAGCGCGGAACTTTCCTCCGAGACGCCCGGAACCAACAAGAACTGGCTCTCGGACATCACCCTCTGGATCAACAACGTCGAGGTCGGCGTCTGGACCTCTCCCGGCGATTTCGGCGACCGGCGGGGCAAGTACACGCCCGCTTGGTGGAAGCTTGAAGGCTCGCAGTACGGATTGCTGAAGCATTGGATCGTGACGGACGAAGGATCTTTCGTGGACGGCGTACGCGTCTCGGACGTGACTTTGGACGAGCTGGCTTTACCGGAGCACCATTCCATCCGCGTCCGCATCGGCGTCAAGGAAGACGCCGCCCACCCGGGCGGGATGAACGTTTTCGGACGCGGATTCGGTAACTACGATCAAGGTTTGGTGCTCAGGCTGCACTTCGTGTAGAAGGAGGAGCCCCCTCCCCCGGCGCGCAAGCCGGTACCGATGGAGCGGGCTCCCTTCGCTGACCTTTTATTCCTTATAGAACGATGCGTTCGCCTTCTCCGTCGCCGTGCTGATCGGATCTATGCGCAGCGCGTTGGCGGACGTATGCCGGATGTACCGGGTCGGAAAGTTATACGATTTGTAGGAGACCGTTCCCGTACCCGCCAAGCCGGTGACCGCGGTGAACGTGGCATCCTGGGCGAAGATGGAAGAATCGTCGTTCTGCTTGACCGACAGCGCGTAGTTGTAGTGGCGCAGGTAGTAGCCGGGGAAGTTCAGGGACTCGAACGAGACGCCCGACGAGCTCGCGAGGCCGGGGACGACGCGGAACTGGGAATCTTCGATGGGAGAAACGTTCGCGGCGACCGAGGCGTTGTAGTCGTAGTGGCGCCAATAGTAACCGGACTGATCGTAGCACCGGAACCGGTTCGGCGCGGCCATGCTCTTCCCGATGTCGATATCGCCGCAGGTCACCACGTTGCTGGAGCCGCCGATCGCGCCGCCGCCCACAATGAAGAGGCGGCCGTTCGCCAGTCCGAGAAGGGCGCGGCTATAGCTTCCGGGTACCGGCGTGGAAATCTTCGCGATGCCGCCGGACATGTTGTACGCGTTGACGTAGACGTCCCCGGTTCCGTAGGTTCCCAGGACGATCTTCCCGCTCGGCATCACCGTCACGTACGGCGAGCCTCCCGTCCCGAAGTTGGTCCCCCTGCTCGACGCGCTCCACGACTCGGGATTGGACGAGATCTGGTAGTTGCAGGGATTTCCGCTGAGTCCGACGATTTCGTACGTCATGACGTAATTCCCGTTCGGCATCTTCGCGATGATCGGCATGCCGGGCCTGAGCGAGGCGCCGAGGGCTACGTCGTTCACGACCGGCCCCCAGGTCACGCCGTCCGAACTCGTCTTATGCACGATCTTCTGGTTGTGGGCCGCGTCGGTCTCATCCGAATAGAAACAGATGAGCTTGTTGTTCGCCACGAGCAGGAAGGGTTCCCACACCGGATCGTAGCTGCCGTTGGGATCCGCCCGGCCGCCTGCGGCGACGGAGCTGACGAAGGTCCAGGTACGCCCCAGGTTGGTGCTCTTGTAGATATCGATCTTGGTCTTGGATAGATCGGCCGGAATGGAATTCCCTGCGCATAGCAGCGTCCCCTTCGCCATGCCGCCGACGGCTTGCGGCAGTTCATAAAGGAAGGGTTGATAGCGCATGCCGTAACCGTTGACCGTATCGGCGACGTTGCCGACCAGCGACCAGGTCTGGCCGCTATTCAGGCTCTCGTAGATGGGGAAAACGGGCGTGCCGTTCGAATACTGTTCGAAGGTGACGTAGAGTTTTCCGTTGTTGGAGGATGACGACTGATTCGCGGTCTGCATGGCCCGGGCGTACAGGACCTTAGGACTCGGGGCGCCGCTCGACGGGGTATACAGGACACGGGAAACGAGGCTGCGCTCCTCGCCCGCATTCTGGGTCAGGTCCAAGTCGTCCACGGATAACCCGCTTTGAGCGCAGGATACGAATAGGGCCGCGCCGGCGGCGACTCCCAATAAATACCGACCAATACGCATGTTTCTCTCCTTTATCGCGTGCGTCGCGGAGACGAGAGGAGGAATAGGTAGATCGGTGGGCCCAAATCATGCCGAAACGCTATCTCTCCGGACTCCTTCTGCGTGCGTTGTCGAGGACAGCGGGTGCCCTCTGCTTCGGCGTAGTGTAGAGGCGATCTGAGAAACCGTCAAATAATTCGGTTATATATCAATATTTTTGATTATGTATTATATAGGTTAGAGTTTTTTATATAAAATCTTCATAGAAAGTCCTGATTGGGATATGAATATCGAATATTATAGTTTAGTATTGGTGTATTCAGAAATATATACATAATGGACGTTAACCTGTTGGCTCACCGCCCCCATTTTTTTATACAAAAAAAGATCATTACCTATTGACGTTCGTAGAGAGATTAGATATATTGCAGTTAGTTCCTGAACCTGCGGTGATTCGACATCGTTTTACATCAGTACCGTTCCCCAACGGTCAGTCGAAGCTCTTCATCCTTGTATTAACAGCCGCCGCTTGTTCAGGTCGCCCCTCGGGTTTTTCTCACCTCCTTTTCCCGAGGGGCTTTTTCATACCCACCTGATAACTTCTTTTTGACAAATATTCGAGTTGTGTTATATTGACGGAACTCTGATTAATGTCGAATCAAGGAGACTACAGATGGACCGGACCCTTCCCCTCATGATCCGTGACAGAGCGCGCGCCAATCCGGACGTGTTCGCTCAATATTCCAAGGACGCGAACGGGGTTTTCCAGCCGAAGAAGTTCAGCGCTTTCTACGATGAATTGCGCGCGGTCGCGGCCGGCCTTCTTGAACTCGGGGCCGCCCGAGGCGACCATATCGGCATCATTTCCGACAACCGCGCCGAGTGGCTCGTGACCGACCTCGGCATCCTCTCCATCGGCGCGGCCGACGTTCCGCGCGGCTGCGATTCCACCGATCGGGAGATCGCCTTTATCCTCGGATTCTCGGATTGCGCCATCAGCTTCGCGGAGAACCGGAAACAAGCCGAGAAGATCCTGGTCCACAAGCCGGACCTCCCGGCCCTCAAGACGCTCGTCCTCTTCGATGCGGTGGACGCGGACCTCCGGAGCGCGGCGGCCGCCGCCGGCGTGGCTGTCCTGGATTACGCGGAAGTCGTCCGGAAGGGCGAAGAGCGCAGGAAGGCGAAACCGGACGAGATCGACGCGGAGATGGACAAGGGCGAGCGGGATGACCTGGCCACCATCATCTTCACCTCCGGCACCACCGGCGAGCCCAAGGGCGTCATGCTCTCCCACGGGAATTTCCTCCATCAGCTGCCGAGCCTACCGCTCATCATCGACATCAAGAGAGGCGATATCTGGCTCTCCGTCCTCCCGGTGTGGCATAGCTTCGAGCGCATCATGCAGTACGTGGCGCCCTACCTCGCGAGCGGCATCGCCTACTCCAAGCCGATCGGGTCCATCCTGCTCGCGGACCTCCAGGCCATCCGGCCGCAGTGGATGGCGAGCGTCCCCCGCATCTGGGAGTCTGTCCGCGACGGCATCTACCGCAACGTGAAGCAGTCGGGCGGCATCAAGAAGCACCTGTTCGATTTCTTCGTGGCCGTCGGAACCCTTCAAGCGGGCTTCCGCAATTTGACGCTCGGCCTCGTGCCGAATTTCCACGGCCGTATCCGCGTCCTGGATTCCCTCCTCGGCTTCCTACCCTGGATGCTGCTCTCTCCGGTCAAAGGGCTCGGCAACCTCCTGGTCTTCAATAAGATCAAGGCGAAGCTCGGCGGCCGGTTCAAGGCGGGCATCTCCGGCGGCGGCGCGCTGCCTTCTCAGGTGGACTCCTTCTTCGGGGCCGTCGGCATCCTCCTCCTGGAAGGCTACGGACTCACCGAGACCGCGCCCGTGGTGGCGGTCCGACGCTCCAAGAATCCGCGTCCCGGCTGCGTCGGGGAGCTCATCCTGGACACCGAGGTCAAGATCCTCGACGAGGCGGGGAACGCCCTGCCCGCGGGCCGCAAGGGCCTCATCATGATCAAGGGCGGCCAGGTCATGAAGGGGTACTACAAGAGGAGCGACCTCACCGCCAAGGTCATCTCCGCGGACGGATGGTTCAATTCGGGCGACCTCGGCATGATGACCCACGACAACGAGATCAAGATCACCGGCCGTGCAAAGGACACGATCGTGCTCCGGGGAGGCGAGAACGTGGAACCCGCCCCCATAGAGGAAAAGATTCGGGAGAGCGAGTGGATAGCCCAGTGCATGGT
>JAEWSV010000447.1 GCA_023398155.1 Spirochaetota bacterium | reverse complement strand
TCCGAATCGATAAAGAAGCTCATGGGCCTCCAGCCCAAGACCGCGACCGTCATCCAGAACGGGGCGGAGATCGAGATGCCGATCGAGGAAGTGGAGGCCGGCGACCTGGTCATGGTCCGCCCGGGCGAGAAGATACCCGTGGACGGGGAAGTGGTCACGGGTCGCACGGCCGTGGACGAGTCGATGCTGACCGGCGAGAGCATGCCCGTCGAAAAGGGTCCGGGCGACAAGGTCATCGGCGCGAGCATCAACAAGAACGGTTCGATCACCTTCCGGGCAACCAAGGTCGGCGCCGATACCGTCCTCTCCCGCATCATCAAACTCGTTGAGGACGCCCAGGGCTCCAAGGCGCCCATCGCCCAGATGGCCGACATCGTCTCGGGCTACTTCGTGCCCATCGTCTTCGTCATCGCCCTCCTGTCTGCGGGGCTCTGGCTCGTGCTCGGCCACGGCGTCGTGTTCGCCCTGACGGTCTTCGTGGCGGTCCTCACCATCGCCTGCCCCTGCGCCCTCGGCCTCGCGACGCCGACCGCCATCATGGTGGGAACGGGCAAAGGCGCCGAACACGGGGTCCTCATCAAGTCGGGCGCAGCCTTGGAAACCGCCCACAAGATCGGGACCATCGTCTTCGACAAGACGGGCACCATCACCGTAGGCCGCCCCGAAGTGACCGACGTCGGGGCCGCGGACGGCTTCGCGGACACGGACCTCCTCGCCCTCACGGCGGCGGCGGAGCGCGGGTCCGAGCATCCGCTCGGGGAGTCCATCGTCAGGGCGGCCGACGAGCGCGGCGCCGCCCACCTCGCGGCCGAAGACTTCCAGGCGGTTCCCGGACATGGGATCTCCGCGACGGTCGGCGGTAAGCGGGTGCTCCTCGGGAACGCGAAACACCTCGCGGCGAACGGAATCGCGGCCGACGCCGCCGCGGCCGACGCGCTCGCGGGAGAGGGCAAGACGCCCATGCACGTCGCGGTGGACGGACGCTACGCGGGCCTCATCGCCGTCGCGGACGTGGTCAAGGAATCCTCGGGCCGCGCCATCGCCGCCCTCCACTCTATGGGCGTCCAGGTCGCCATGATCACCGGCGACTCTACGCGGACCGCGCAGGCCATCGCGCGGCAAGTCGGCATCGACCGCGTCCTGGCCGAGGTCCTGCCCCAGGACAAGGCCGAGGAGGTGAAGAAGCTCCAGGCCGAGGGGAAGACGGTCGCTATGGTCGGCGACGGGATCAACGACGCGCCGGCCCTGGCCCAATCGGACGTCGGCATCGCTATCGGATCGGGCACGGACGTGGCCATGGAAAGCGCCGACATCGTCCTCATGCGGAGCGACCTCATGGACGTGCCGACCGCCATCAAGCTCTCCAAGAACGTGATCCGCAACATCAAGCAGAACCTGTTCTGGGCCTTCGGCTACAACGTGCTCGGCATCCCGGTGGCCGCCGGGCTCCTCTACGCCTTCGGCGGCCCCCTGCTCAACCCGATCCTCGCGGCCGCGGCCATGTCGCTGAGCTCGGTATCGGTGCTTACGAACGCCCTGCGCCTCAAGCGCTTCAAGGCGTTCGACTGAACATTCGGGAGGAAATCCATGAAGAAGCTTTTGACCATCGAAGGAATGAGCTGCGGCCATTGCGTCATGCACGTCAGGTCCGCGCTGGAGGAAGTCCCGGGGGTGAGCTCGGTGGAAGTCGATCTGCTCAAGAAAAGCGCGATGGTGGAGGGCGAGGCCCTGAACGACGGCGTCCTGAACGCAGCCGTCGTCGGCGCCGGATACCGCATCTCCGCCGTCTCGGGCAATCGCTGAACGGAGATCATCGCGGCGCCGTTCGCTTTATGCGGGACCCCGGAAAACCGGGGTCCCTTTTCTATTCGGTCATGTATACTATCCTGGTATCATGGAGCGGCGCGGTGCGGCTTAAATATCGATTATCCCTGCTTTTCCTCGTGGTCATAGCGGTCGCCGCAGCGACGTCCCTGGCCCTCGTCAGGCGGTCCACGGAAAGCGTGTTCCGGTCCTTCGTTTTTTCGGGCGATTCCCGCAAGGCCAAGGCGTACGCGGCCATCCTGGCCGAGTATCGGGCGGCGAACGGCGGGTGGGACGAAGTCCAGGGCTTCCTCATCGAACTGCCCGCGCTCCTCACCGAGGTCGTCGATACGAAAATACACGGAGAGGAGACCTGGCCCTCTTTGATGGCGAACCCGGCGCCGACGCTGCGTTCCCTCATCGAGGACCGGGTCGTGGTCGCCGACGCGCTGGGCGTCATAGTGGCCGATACCGCCGATCAAATAACAGGAACCATGCATCCCGCGAGGCACCTCGATCACGGCGTGCCGATCGTCAACGATTTCGAGCGGACCGGGACCGTCCTGGTCGGCTCGATGATCGACTCTTCCCTGTCCGGCGGCGACGAGCGGTTCTTGGAGACGGTGACGCGGTCGCTCGTCTGGTCGACCGCCGCGGCCGGCCTCATCGCCCTCCTCGTTGGTTTACTTTTCGCCTCCCGGATCACGCGTCCCCTCGGCGCGCTCGCGCGGGCGGCCAAGAGCGTCGCGCGGGGGGATCCGTCCGAACCCGTTCCCGTCGTCGGCCGGGACGAGGTGGCCGACCTTTCCGCCTCCTTCAACGAGATGACCGCGGAGCTCAAGCGGCTCGACGCGGCCAAGAAACAAGTCATCGCGGACTCGGCGCACGAACTCCGGACGCCGGTGACCCTCATCCGAGGCATCGTGGAGGGTATGATCGACGGAGTATTTCCCCGGGACGACCAAACGTTGAAATCGGTCTACGAGGAGACGAAGCGTCTCTCCCGGCTCATCGACACGCTCCGGGAACTCGAGATCATCGAGTCGGGCGAGCTCGAGCTTTCGAGCGGGGGCGTGGACCTCCGCGAAACGTTCCGGAAGGCGACGCTGCTCTTCGCGCCGGCCGCCGCCGCCAAATCGATCGGACTTTCGCTGGAGTGCGCGGCGGAGCCGCCGGTCGCGACCGGCGACTACGTGCGCCTGGGTGAAGTCGTCTACAACCTCATCGCCAACGCGATCAAGTACACGCCGGAAGGGGGAGCCGTACTCGTCCGGGAGCAGGCGGGTACGGCCGATTCCGTGGCGTTCAGCGTGGAAGATTCGGGGCCCGGCATCGAACCGGAGGAGCGGGCCCATATATTCGAACGCTTCTACCGGATCGACAAATCCCGCTCCGCCGATACGGGCGGGCGTGGCCTCGGCCTCGCGATCGCGTCCGAGATCGTGAAGGCCCACGGAGGGAGCATCA
>JAEWSV010000343.1 GCA_023398155.1 Spirochaetota bacterium | reverse complement strand
TCGCGGGCCTTTGGCGCGGCGAGACGTTGGAACGCAATTGGCGCATCCACACCGTGTCCAAAAAGACCGAGGACGAGTACGGCACCCTCTTCCGATCCCTCTTCTCCGACGCGGAGGTCGATCCCCGGTCGGTGGAAAGGGTCTGCTTCGCTTCGGTCGTCCCTTCGCTGACGGACGTGATGCCCGCCATGCTCAGGCACCTCACCGGCCGCGAGCCGGTGGCGGTGGGACCGGATATCTACGACCGCCTCCCCATCTCGGTGGTCGCTCCCTACGATATCGGCGACGACCTCGTGGCCGACGCGATGGCGGCCTATAAAAAGTGCCGGAGCAACTGCGTCGTCGTGGACTTCGGAACCGCCCTGAGCTTCACCGTCGTGGACGCCCAGGGCGCCATGCTCGGCGTCGCCATCGCGCCCGGTCTCGGAACGGCGGTCAACGCGCTCTCGCGGGACACGGCCCAACTGCCCTTCGTCCAGCTCATCCCGCCGCCCGCGCCCTTCGGCAAGAACACGGTCCATTCCATCCAGGCGGGCGTCGTTTACGGCTTTACGGGACTCGTGGAATACATGGTGAAGCGCATTCGGGCGGAAGTCGGCGGGGACCTCAAGGTCATAGCGACCGGCGGCCTCTGCGACGTGGTGGCTCCGCTCACCGACGTCTTCACTTTCGTGGAGCCCGATTTGACCCTATACGGTCTCAAGCTCATCGCCGAGCACTTGGAAAACGAACCCTAAGCGAGCAGGGCCGGCGCGGAAGCGCCGGTGGAGCGTTTCCGGGCGGAACCGTTCCCGCCGCGGCCTCAGATATCCTCGAACCGGATGCCTTCTCCCGCGGGGATATCGCTTCGGGCGTGGCGTCCGATCACTGAAGCGGTCCACTCGGGCCCGAGCCCGGGGCGGAGCACCTTCTCGGTCCTGAGGCACGCGATATCCTCGGCGTGGATCGTCTCGCCCGCCGCTATGGCGCGGAGGGCGTGGATCGACCGGTTGGTCCGCTCGTAGTTCTGCCGCTCCGAGGGAGCGAGGCGCTTGACGCCGTCGCCGAGCACCGCTTCAACCGCAGCAGGTCCGCGCTCCCTTTTCACCGCCTCGAGCGTTTCCGCCGGCCCGGCGGCCGAAGCCGCGCGAACGGAGCGGACCATCCTCGCGAAAGCCTCGGGCTCGAGCGCTATGGGATCGTCAAGGCCGTCCCCCGCCCGGGAAAGGCAAAAGTGCTTTTCCACCGCGCAGGCGCCGACGGTCGTCGCGAGGACGGGAACGAGCTCCGGATCGAGGCTGTGGTCACTGACGCCGACCGCCGCCCCGAAGACCGCCCGCAGGCTCGCGAGCACGCGCAGGTTGTAATCGGTTTCGGGAGCGGGGTAGGCCGTCACGCAGTGGAGGAGACAGCACCGTTCGGCCGGAAGGCGTTCCAACGCGCGCTCGATGTCTGCGAGCCGCGACACGCCGGAAGAAAGCAGCGTAGGCAATCCGTAGGTAGCCACCTCGTCGACGAGCGCGACGTGGTTGAGCTCGGGCGAAGCGATCTTCATTACGGAAACGCCGAGGCTCCGCAGCTCGGCCGCGCTCCTCAGGCCGAACGGGGTACAAAGGAAGAGCAAACCCTTCGATTCCGCGAAAGCCTTGAGGTCTGCGAAAAAACCGAGGGGCATCTCGAGTTCCTTGAAACGGTCGAATAGGCGTACGGGACCGCCGGGGAGCGGCACGATGCCCGTATTCGGATGGAGGATCTCCTCGGCGTAGACGTGCTGGAATTTAACGCAATCCGCTCCCGACGCGGCGGCGGCCTCGACGAGCTCTTCGGCCTTGCGGAAGTCGCCGCCGTGGGCGGTACCGAGTTCGGCGATGACGAGGACGCGGCGATGACTGAAGGTATCCGTTCCGATCGCGAATGCCGCATCGTCGATTCTGCGGAGGTTTTCCATGGCGGCATCATTCCACCCCTAAGGGCTCCTGTCAATCGACATATGCCGCGCGCGAATCGCGGCGGAGGATCGATTATCGAAAGGATAGCTCGACAAGCGATGCCGCTTGAGATATAGTTTTCGCAGACAACGGTTAAAGGAGCCCGTCATGAAGACACTCGTCTGCGACGTCTGCAAGCGCGCCATCCCGACTCCCGTCAAGGGTCGGAATTACTTCCACATCGAACATCGCGATATTTGCGAGCCGTGCAAGGATCAGCTGGACCTGGTGCTCAAGCCAGTCATGCGGGCTAAGCACCCGTTCAATTACGAGTGGTACGAACGCCTGATGATGGAATCCATCGAGAAAGCCGTCTCCAAGGGCAAATTCTAGTCCTCTCTCCTCCGTCCTGACCGGGCGGAGGAGTATGTAAAAAAATACAGCTCAATCCCCGAAACGTTAATAAACCGCACGGGACAGTACGGTTGACATGTATTTCAGGGCCATGGTATTACTGTTCCGCTGAACCTTTTCCCCAATAAGGAGCCATCATGTCCGGCCACAGTAAATGGGCGACCATAAAGCACAAGAAGGGCGCAGCCGACGCGAAGCGCGGCCAAATGTTCACCAAGCTGATCAAGGAAATATCGATCGCGGCCCGCATGGGCGGCGGCGATCCCGATACCAATGCCCGCCTGCGAACTTCCATCCTCAAGGCCCGCGCGGCCAACATGCCCAAGGACAATATCGACCGGGCCATCAAGAAGGGCACCGGCGAGCTCGAGGGCGTCAACTACGAGGAACTCGTTTACGAAGCGTACGCTCCGGGCGGAGTCGCCCTCCTCATAGAGGTGCTGACCGACAACAAGAACCGCGCCGCGGCCGACGTCCGCAACATGCTCACCCGCGCGGGCGGTTCGC
>JAEWSV010000292.1 GCA_023398155.1 Spirochaetota bacterium | reverse complement strand
CTAGACTAAGCAAAATGTATACGTATACACGACGAGGAAAGGGGATGGTATGATCGATGGAACCACCGACCGCGGACCGGGAGCCCGCAGCGACTACGTCCGCGTCCTCGGCGAGGATTGTTTCAGGATCGCCGATTACGACCGGCTTCCGCCGTTCTTCATGACCCTGGTCGGTTCGTCCGACCATTGGCTCTTCGCTTCGAGCACGGGCGGCGTCACGGCGGGCCGCGTGGAACCGGACTACGCCGTCTTTCCCTACTATACCGAGGACAAGGTGGCCGACGGCGCCGAATATACGGGGCCGAAGGCCATCTTCCGCGTCCGTACGGGCGATGGTGACCGGCTATGGGAGCCCTTCTCGCTCCGCGACGCGGCGGTCTACCGAACGCGGCGGAACTTGTATAAGAACCGCGAAGGCTCCACCATCGCCTTCGAGGAGATCAACGAGGATCTCGGCCTCTCCTTCCTCTACGCCTGGCGGACGAGCGACCGCTACGGCATCGTCAAGACTTCCCGCCTCGCCGAGATGAACGGCGTCCGGCGTTCCGTCGAACTCCTCGACGGCTTCCAGAACATCATCCCCTCCGGCGCCTATAAGAACATGCAGGAGACCCTCAGCGTCCTCCTGGACGCCTACAAGCGGAGCGAACTCTTGAGCGAGTCGGGCCTCGCCGTATTCTCCCTCAGTTCCTCCATGACCGACATGGCCGAGGCGAGCGAGTCCCTCGCGGCCACGGTCGCCTTCCAGCTCGGCCTGGAACCCAGCTCGTACCTCCTATCCTCCCGCAACCTGGACGCCTTCCGCCGCGGAGAGGAAACGCCGCGGGAGACGGACGTCCGCGGCGAGCGGGGAGCCTATCTCGTCCGCGCGCGGCTCGACCTCGGTCCGCGGGAAGAACGGATCTGGCACCTCGTCGTGGACGCGGACGCGGACGCCGTCGCGGTGGCCGACCTGGCGCGGAGCCTGGAGGAGCGCGGCGGCGTCGCGGCGGTCCTCTTGGAAAAGGACATCGAAGAAGGTAGGCGGCGGCTCGTGGAACTCGTCGCCGCGGCGGACGGTCTCCAGGAGTCGGCGGACGAGTCCGCCTGCGCCCACCACTTCGCGAACGCCCAGTTCAACATCATGCGCGGCGGCGTCTTCGCCGAAGGCTACTCGATCCGCGCCGAAGACTTCGCGGACTTCGTCCGCGGCCGCAACGCCGCCGTCGCCGCCGCCAAGGCCGACTTCCTCGCCGCCTTGCCTGCCCTCCTCGGCGTGGAGGAACTCCTCCGCCGGGCCGACGGAGCCGGCAGCGCGGACCTGGAACGGCTCGGCCGCGAGTACCTCCCCCTCACCTTCGGACGGCGCCACGGCGACCCTTCGCGTCCCTGGAACAGCTTCGCAATACGGATCAAGAACCCCGACGGCTCGCGCCGCTTCGACTACCAGGGGAATTGGCGCGACATCTTCCAGAACTGGGAAGCCCTGTCCCTCTCCTTCCCGCTCTTCCTCGAATCCATGATCGCCCGCTTCCTCAACGCGGTAACCCCGGACGGGTACAATCCCTACCGCGTCACGAAGAACGGCATCGACTGGGAAATTCCCGAACCGGATTCGCCCTGGAGCAACATCGGCTACTGGAGCGACCACCAGATCGTCTACCTCGGCAAGCTCCTGGAGGCCTTCGAGCGCGTCCGGCCCGGCCGCCTCGCCGCGACCGTCGCCGAGCCGCGCTACAGTTCCGCGAACATCCCGTACCGCATTAAGGCGTACGCGGAGATCCTCGCCGACCCGGGCAAGACCATCGCGTTCGATTACGCCGCCCAGGCCAAGATCGAGGGGGCGACCGCTTCGCTCGGCGGCGACGGTAAGCTGGTGCGCGACGCGGACGGAAACGTCGTCCACGTCTCGGCCGCGGAAAAGCTCCTCGTGCTCACCCTCGCGAAGCTATCGAACTTCGTACCCGGCGGCGGCATCTGGATGAATACCCAGCGGCCCGAGTGGAACGACGGCAACAACGCCCTCGTCGGCAAAGGCCTCTCGGTGGTCACCGCATGCCAGCTCCTCCGGTTCGTACGCTTCTGCGCCGCCGTCTTCGACGGCGCCTCCGGCACCGACGGCGCCCCGAGCGCTGCCGATGCCGCGGCCGGCGACCAGGGTACGATCGCGGTGGACGCGCGCGTAGCGGCCTGGTTCGCCGATCTGGACTCCCTGCTCCGCTCGCCCTCCGCGGCGGCCGCGGACGAGAAGGCTCGCCGGGCCTTCATGGACGCGGCGGGGGAAGCGGGCGGCCGCTACCGCGCGAGCGTCTACGGCGCGGAAGGCCAGCGCCGGACGGCCCTCCTCAGCCGTTCCGCGATCGCGGCCTTCTTCCGCGACGCGGCGACCGCGCTGGAAGCGACGGTCCGCGCCAACCGCAGGGAAGACGGGCTCTACCACTCGTACAACGTCCTCTCGCTCCAGGGCGGCGGCGCGCGGATCGGCCGCCTCGACCCCATGCTCGAAGGCCAGGTCGCCGTCCTCTCCGCCCTCATCCTGAAACCCGCGGAAGCCCTCGACGTCCTCCGCGCCCTCCGCGCCAGCGCGATGTACCGGCGTGATCAGAATTCCTACATGCTCTATCCGGACCGCGACTTGCCCGGTTTCCTCGCGAAGAACGCCGTCAAAGCCGAGAAACTCGCCGATTCCGCGCTGGCCGCGGCCCTGGAGCGAGCCGGGGACCGCTCGGTGCTCGGCCGCGACGGAGGCGGGACCTGGCGTTTCGGGAAGACCATCCGGAACGCCGAAGCCCTGGGGGCGGCCCTGGACGCCCTCGCCGCCAAGAAAAGCTTCGCGCCCCTCGTCGAGGCGGAACGGGAGAGCATCCTGGAGCTCTACGAGGAAACCTTCGACCACGCCCACTTCACTGGCCGCTCGGGAACCTTCTTCGCCTACGAGGGCCTCGGGAGCATCTACTGGCACATGGTTTCCAAGCTCCTCCTCGCGGGCCAGGAAGCCTACTTCGCCGCGCGGTCCGTGGACGGGGAAGAACGGGCGGCGGCCGATCTCGCCGACGCCTACTACGGCATCCGCTCGGGGCTCGGCTTCAACAAGTCGCCGGAAACCTACGGGGCCTTCCCGAACGACCCCTATTCCCATACGCCCGGCGGCAAGGGCGCGCGCCAACCCGGCATGACGGGGCAGGTAAAGGAGGAGGTGCTCACCCGTTTCGGGGAGCTCGGCGTAGTCTTCGAGGCCGGCCGCATCGCCTTCCGTCCCGCCCTCCTCAAGCGGAGCGAGTTCCTCTCGGAGCGCGGCGAGTTCTCCTGGTTCGACCGGGACGGGCGATGGAAAAAGCTCCCCTATCCCGCCCGCTCGCTCGCCTTCACCTGCTGCGGCGCCCCGGTGCTCTACCGCGAAATCGAGCCCGGTTCGACCGAGGAGCCTTCCGTCGAAGTGCGGATGGCCGACGGGACGCGCCGGTTCGCCGGCGAAGCCTTGGACGAGGCGACGAGCCTCCTCGTATTCGAACGGGACTGCGCGGTTGAGGCCATCACGGTCCGCGTACGGCCCGGCCTGGAGGCCTGATAAGGAGGAGCCATGGCGAAGGCGGAGTTGCTGTTCCGCATGAGCGCGGAACTGGGCGAGGGCGCGCTCTGGGACGAGGAAACCTCGACCCTGTACTGGCTCGACATCGTGGCGGGCCGCGTCTACCGGTCCCGCATCGAAGCGGGACGGCACTCCGAGCCCGAGTGGTGCGCCCCCTCCACCCGCGTCGGCGCGCTCGCCCTCTGCCGGGACGGGAGCCTCGTCGGCGGCCTCGCGGAGGGCGTCGGCGTCTTCCGGTTCGGCGAAGCGCCGCGCATCATCGCCGAGCCGAGCCTGGACCCTGCCGTCGCGGTCTACAACGACGGCAAGGCGGGCCCCGACGGCCGGTTCTGGGTGGGCTACAAGGA
>JAEWSV010000221.1 GCA_023398155.1 Spirochaetota bacterium | reverse complement strand
GACGTTGCCTGCCTCGTACCCCTTGTTGTACATCACCTTGAGTTCATCTTTCGTGATATCGCCGACATATCCGATGATGTGGGAAAGGCTGCCCGTATCGACATAATTACGCATCGGCTTCGACTGCCACGAAACCCCGGGCAGCTCGTCGATGCGCTCGGCTATCGCGCCGATAGTTTCGAACGCGACGCTGGAGACGACCTCGATCGGCTGATAGAGGTGATAGTAGGATGGAGGTATCTTCTTCTCGATTTGTAGTTTTGACACTCCGAGGATGTCGGCTAGTCGCGCGAAGATGGTCTGGGTTTGCCCCTTCGGAATTTCTGCGGGAACGACGTAGACGGCGAAGGAATCGGTATTGAGCACCATCGGCGTATTGAAATTCCGGTCATAGATCTCGCCGCGTTGCGCGGGAAGAACCGTCGTCCGCCGCGCGATATTCTCGGCGCGCGTCCGATAAAGGTCACCGCTCAAGACTTGGATACTGAACAACCGGAACGCGTACAGGACGAAGATGACGATGAATACCGCCTGTAACCCTTGCATCCTGAGGAGGGGGCGCTCTTCTCCTTCGGGACGGATTACTATCGCCATCAGCTGACCTGGCGGGGCTTCAATACCGCCTTGAACAAGTTGAGAAAGGCGAAGAGGAACGGCGCCGACGCCGCATTATACGCCAGTTCGATCCATAGCGTCGGAGATCCCATATTGTAGGAAGGAACGGTGCCGGCGAAGAGGAAATTGAGGACGAAGGCCATCAAGGCCTTTACGAGCGTCGCGACGGCGCAAAGGACTATCGGTAGAATGGCGACGTCAAGGAAAAAGGTCCCCTTCAGCATACCCGCGAGCGCTCCGACGATGGTGCGCAATAGGGCGTTGAAGCCGAGGGGGGCAGCGGAGAGAAAATCGAGCGCTACGCCGGAGGTGAAACCGGTGATTTGTCCGGTCATCGTCCCGTTTACGTACGCGACGTAAACGAGCACGCCGAGGGCCAGATCCGGAACCGTATGAAAGATGGCCAAGCGCGCGAGCAATGTGGATTGCAGCAAGGCCGCCATTGCGGCGATGGCGGTTGCCCAAAGGATGGTCCTAGCCATCGATCTCCTCCGTATCTATCCTGTCGACGGCGAAAACGTACTCGATCCGCGAGAAATCGATAGCGCTCTCGAGCTCGACTTCTATGGAGGTGGCGTATTCCTGGAACAAAATCTTGGACACGCGACCGATGACGAGGTCTTTCGGATAGATCCCGCCCATCCCGCTCGTCGCGACGGCGTCCCCGAAGTGGAGTTCTTCTTTGGCGCGCTTCTTTATGTATCGCATGAGTAGGGGAAGGTCGGCGCTCCCCTGGCCGGAGACGATTCCCTCATAGCGCGATTCCACCAAACGAGCGGCGACGAAAGCGTTCGCGTCGTATACCGGCATAACGAGGCTCTCGGTTCGTCCCACCTGGACGACCTTGCCAACGAGGCCTTGGATTCCGTCCTGGTAAGCGATCACCGTCATGTTACGCTTGATGCCGTGCTTCACGCCCTTATCTATCACGAACGCCGAGAATAGGTTATCGGGGTCCCTTCCGATGATGCGAGCGCTTACGTACCGGTATCGCAGGGTTTCCGCGAAACCGAGCTGTTCGCGGAGCCTGAGGTTTTCCCTGCGTATGTCCGCCGCGTCCCGTTCCAACGACTCATAACGCTCCATGCGCACGAGGAGCTCCGCGTACTGCTTGCGGAGATTCGCCAGTTCAGTGACCGACAAGACCGTTCTTGAAGCGAAAGACGAGACGGCGGTGACGACCCCGCGCACTCCGGAAAACAGCGAAAGGCCGAGCTCTCCGACATTGAGGACGAAACTTCGCGTAGATATCAGGAGCGAGGAAAAAGAGACGAACATGAGCGCCGCGAAAACGTAGGCCTCGGCGCTCCTCCGGCGACGCGGGGCACGCGCATCGTCATGCCGCATCGCGGCTATCCGTTGAGGTTATCGTAAATCGAGCGGGTGTTGTCGAAACCTTTCGCGTGCTCGAAGTATTTGCCTGCCCCGAGGGCGACGCAATCCAAGGGCCGTTCCGCGAGGATGACCGGAACGCCCGTCTCTTTTGCGATGAGCTTCGGCAGACCCTTGAGTAAAGAGCCGCCGCCGGTCATTACGATGCCGCGCTCGACGATATCCGCGGCGAGCTCCGGAGGCGTCTGGCCGAGCGTCCGTTTTATCTCGTCGATGATTTGCGTTATCGGGTCCTTAAGGGCCTCGCGGACTTCCACGGAGTCGATCTCAAGGCGACGAGGTAAGCCAGTGATGGCGTCGGTCCCCTTGATCTCGACTTTTTCGATGGTCTTGTCCGGAGAAGCGTTGCCGATTTCTATTTTAAGCCGCTCGGCAGTCTGTTCGCCGATGATGAGGTTATGGACGCTGCGGACGTGCTTGATGATGGCTTCGTCGAATTCGTCGCCGCCGAGGCGGATCGCGTTGGTCACGACCATACCGCCGAGCGAGATGACGGATATTTCCGTCGTGCCGCCGCCGATATCGCAAATCATATGGCCGGCCGGCTCGAAGATCGGTATATCGGCTCCGATCGCAGCGGCGAGGCTTTCTTCAATGACCTTGACGTCCCGGGCCCCTGCCTTATAGGCGCTTTCTTCCACTGCGCGTCGTTCCACTTCCGTGATGCAGGAGGGAACCCCGATAACCATGCGAGGTTTGACGAACCAATGCCGCGGAAGGACCTTTGAAATGAAATAGCGGATCATCTTTTCGGTCGTCTCAAGGTCCGCGATCACGCCGTCTCGGAGGGGCCTGATGGCGATGATGTCACCCGGAGTCTTCCAAAGCATGCGCTTCGCTTCCGAACCGACGGCGACGACCTTTTTGGTTCCGCGTTCTACGGCGACTACCGAAGGTTCATTGATGACGATGCCTTTGCCGCGCACATAGATGAGGGTGTTGCAGGTTCCCAAATCGATGCCGATATCCGAAGACATTCCGTCGAAAAGCTTTCCGCGTGCCATACTGGTCCTCCGGTCTTACAAACTGAGCCGTGCTCGCGCAGGCCCATGAGCTGGATCGATCCTAAGCGTTCTCCGCCATTCCGAGCGCGCCTTCACCGCGTCGCCCGCTGCGTAGTAGAGTTCTCCCAGCGCGAAATGCGTCTCGGCGTTCTCCGTATCGATTTCAAGTATCGAAAGATATTCCTTTTCAGCGCCGGCGGCATCGCCGCCTTCAAGAAGAATTCTCCCTATCAACAACTTGGCCTGTATTATGACATGCGTATCCTTGGAATTCTCGGCGCACCGTATGAGATAGGCGCGGGCGGAATCCTTTTCGCCCAATTCGATATAAGATTTCGCGATCGCAAGCAAAAGGAGGTCGGAGGGATCGGAATCGAGTGCCTCGGAAAAGGCGATGACGCTTTTCTCATAATCGTGAAGGGCGGCATAGGCGAGACCGAGATATTCATGGATATCGGGAGCGTCTATCTTTGCGGCGAGCGCCGCTTCCAGATTGGCGACCGCCTGATCCGCGTATTGCGGCCCTTTCTGGTAATAGGCTTTACCCAACACATAGCTGACGCGCGCTTCCATGCGCCCAGCGCCGACGAGCGTAGCCTTCCTAAGGACAGCTATCGATTCATCGATATAGACGAGGGTATCCTGATTATTTATTTGCGCGGTAGCGAGTTGATAGGCCGAGAAACCGCGCATGATGAGCCAGAAGGAGGACAGTGGAGCTTCCTCCAATTTCGCTTCCGCGGATCGGTAAACGACGTCGTATGCGCCGTCCGTCCACGCCTTGAGCGCCGCGGAACGATCGCCGCTGCCGTGCCGGACCCAATACACGAAGCCGAACGCCGAAGCGGCCGTAAGGAGGGCCACGATCGATATAAACGCTATCGATCTCAGAGCTCGCCTTTTAAGTATTAATGCGCCATAGCTGGAGCGTGCCCGTCCGATCATAGCAATTCCCATCGATTTAAGCCGTTTTAGGGTAAAAAGTCAACGTGGCGCCAAGAGGAGAAAAAAGGCGGCAGGTTCCTAAGCCGGGTTCTGTGCCAACCCACCCGGCGAACCGGATCGGTGCGGCAGTCATCTATCTGGCGTCGTCGTTACCGACGTCGTCGACGCAGCCTACCCGCGGCATACCGGACGGGCAATCCATACCGCTGCTCGGCTTTGCTCCTGATGAGGCTTGCCGTGCCGCGTCCGTTACCGGACGCGCGGTGGGCTCTTACCCCACCCTTTCACCCTTGCCGAATAACCTCGTCGCCTTTCGGCTCCTCGGCTATTTCCCGGGAACGCCATTCGGCGTTCCCGAAGCGCTCGGCGGTTTGCTTTCTGTTGCGCTGTCTGTCACCCCGACGTCCATCCGTCCCCGAAAGGACGAAAAAACGCCCGGGCGCCCGGGCGTTACCCGGCATCACGCCCTACGGAGCCCGGACTTTCCTCAACGGAGTTGCGTAGCAACTCCGCCGCGACTGCCGAACCCGCCGCCTAAAAAAATCACTCCTCGTAGTCCATCTCGCCTTTTTCTTCTCCGCCTTCGTCGCCTTCCTCTTCCTCGTATTCTTCTTCGTCGTCCCCTTCAAGGTCGTCGAGGTCGGAGAGGCTCCCGGCGTCTTCTTCGTCGAAGAAGTCTTGCTCGCCCTGCTCGGCCTCCTGGTAGAACAGGATGCGTGAGCAGTACGGACAGAAAACGATCTCCTCTCCGGACCGGACGAGGTTGGCGAACTGCGCGGGCAGGATCATATGGCAGCCCGTGCAGACGCCGCCCTTGATGGCGACGATGCCGAGGCCGAGCTTACTGCGTATGATGCGCTCGAATTTAAACAGCACGTCGGGATCGAGGCCGGGGGTGATATCCTTTTCGCGCTCAACGAGTTCACCGCACGCCGCCTTCTTCGCGGCGATCTCCGCCTCTACGCCGGCCCGTTTATCGGCGAGTTCCTTCTCTTGCTGATCGATTAAAGCGGCGTCCCGCTTCTGCTGCTCATCCAACTCGGCGAATAGCCGTTCTTCCTTTTGCAGATCCTTGCGATACTGCTGTTCCTTCTCGGAAGCGTCGCGGATTTCCTTGTCCAGGGCTTCGTATTCGCGCTGGGTAGTAATTAGATCCATGTTTTTTTCGGCTTTTTCGCGCGAACTCTCCGCGTCGCTGAGCTGCCCACGGAGCAAGCTCACGTTCGCGCGGACGGCTTCGTATTCCTGGTTTTTTTCGATGAATACCTTCTTGAGCCGCGCGAGAAGCTCTTCCTGGGTCAGGAGGAGCTTCGGGATGTCCTGAATTTCGCCTTCGAGGGCGATCTTTTCAGCGAGGACATCTTGTAACGAGCGCAGCTTCTCGAAAACCTCTTCCATTATCATACGATTATCCCCTTCCCGGCGCGATTAGTATAGAACACGATTCCATATCGTCACAATGAGCCGTCCAACGGCTAATGATCGAGGTAATCCTTGAGCTTACGGCTCCGTTTCGGGTGCCGCAGCCGCCGAAGCGCCTTTGCCTCGATCTGGCGGATACGCTCGCGGGTGACATTGAAGTAGAGTCCGACTTCTTCCAAGGTGAGCGAGTAGCCGTCGTCCAGGCCGAAGCGCATCTTGAGCACTTCCTGCTCTCGCGGGGGCAAGGTGGAAAGCACGCTGCGCAGTTGCTCTTGAAGCAACTTGAAGGCGGTCTGGTTGGCGGGATTCTCTACGTCCTTGTCTTCGATGAAGTCGCCGAGCAGGGAATCCTCTTCCTCGCCGATGGGAGTCTCAAGGGAAATCGGTTCCCGGGCGACGTTCTTTACCGACTTGACCCGCTGAGTCGTCCAGCCGAGCCGTTCGGCCACTTCGTCATCCGTAGGCTCGCGTCCGAGTACCTGCATGAGCTGGCGAGACTCGCGCACCACCTTGTTGATCTGTTCGATCATGTGCACGGGGACGCGGATCGTCCTGGCTTGATCGGAAATGGACCGCGTGATGGCCTGGCGAATCCACCACGTGGCGTACGTCGAAAACTTATATCCTTTCCGATACTCGAATTTCTCGACCGCCTTGATGAGGCCGATATTACCTTCCTGCACGAGGTCGAAGAAATGCAATCCGCGGTTAGTGTATTTCTTGGCGATAGAAACGACGAGCCGGAGGTTCGCCTTGATGAGGCGATCCTTCGCGCTCTTCATCATGACGCGGCCGCGGTTTATCTCCTTGGCCATCCGGTTGATCTCTTCGATGGGCTCCTCGAACTCCGACTCCATCTGACGGAGCTTCTTCTCGGTGACCTGTATATGCCGGATTTTCTCTTTTATGTCGTCGGAGGCCAGGCCGAGGGACTCCTCGATCCGTTCGCGCTCGCCCTTCACGGTTAGGCCGCGGCCGAGGGCACGGAGCTCCCTGACCGAAGCGACCCGGAGACGCTTCTCGATCTTTTCCTGTTCTTTCTTGTACTTCTTTATGCGCTTGGACGCCTGGACGAATTTCTCCGAGAAGCTCGTGATCTCCTCGGCGTGGATCTCCGCGTCACGCAGGAGCGGAAGGACCTTGGCGCGGAGCTCGGCCAGTTCGGCGTCCTCGAAGATATCGCCGCCGCGGGCGATGAGGCGCCGCTTGGCGTCGATATACACCTTGAGGTCCGGTCCGACGTCCCGAAGCGTATCCTTGTAGAATTGATTCAGTCGGCGACGCTCCGCCATGTATTCGGTGATCTCTTTCTTGGAGAGGTTCATCTCCCGCGGATCTTTCTTGGAAAATGCCCGTTGCGCGATGGAATAGAATTCCGGGATGATCATCCCCGATTTCTTGATGACGCGCTTGATGATGTTCTCGCCCTCTTCCATCTGCTTGGAGAGCTCTACCTCCTGCTCGGCGGTGAGAAGGTTTTCCTTGCCGATTTCGCGGAGATAGAGGCGGATGGGGTCATCGACCGAGGCTTCCTTGTCGCTATAGACTAGGCGCTTCTTTTCCGGTTCCTGGTCCTTGCGCGGCGCCGTCTCCGCCTCGTCCTCGCCCGCGTTATCTTCCTCTATGAGCTGAACGTTGTTGGCCTCAAGGAGGGCGAGGACCGCATCGATCTTGTCGGTATTGACGATATGTTCGGGCAGGAAATCGGAAAGCTCATCATAGGAAAGGGTTTTCTTTTCTTTCGCGTATTCGATCAGCTTCACAACCGCGGGATCAAGCTGCAAATCCGTCATTCGTGGACATCCTTCAACCTGGCTAGTTCGTCGTCAATGTGCTTCGTCTCAGAGACAAGCTCTTCCAGCTCTCTGCCTGTGCCGCCCTGGCCCTTCTGCGCAATCCGTATCCGTATCACAATTTCGGAACGTCTTCGCTGGAGACTCTTTTGCTTGATCCTGTTTATACCATCCACGACCATCCGCTCGGCATTGCCCGAGAACTTATCGGAGGCCCCCTGGGCTAGAACGAAAAACCTGAGATCTTCGTCCGATAGCCGTTCGAGAAAGGCATCCATATCGGTGGATTCGTTTCTGAAACACTCCTCAAGGGTCACGAATAACTCTTTCGCCCGCGGATCGTCGATATCCTCCGGAGCAATGGAGGCCCGCAGCTTCGGATAGAGGCCACGGTTCACGACGACGGCGAGGAGCAGGAAGAGCTCGTCGTTCATCCTGATATCCGCCCGCGCCGGGGCGGCGTTCGCCGCTCGGTTCAACCGCTTCGGCTCAGATCGTCTCGAGAAATCGGCAGAAACGGCTGTCCTATCGACACCGAAAGCGTCGGCTATCGCGCCGACGCAAGCGTCCCGTGAAACCTCGGAATCCAAGGTCTCCATATAGGGGAACAAAAAGGCAACGGCGTGAGCCAAGCCTTCGGAATCGGTTATGTCGAACAAAGCCCGTGCACGGTCCACGAGGTAATCGAAGTCATTTATAAAGCATTTCACTGCCTTTTGCAACGCCTCGGCCCCTCGGTCCCGCAAAATATCCGCGGGGTCTTTTCCGCCTTCCACCGTGACGACGGCGCAGGGAAGCGCGACCTTCCTGCAGGTCATGATGCCCTTTACTGCGGCATTCCTACCCGCCTCATCGGAATCGAAAACGAGGTAAACGCGCTCCGCCCAGCGTCGGAGCAATTTCGCCTGTTCCTCGGTGAAGGCGGTGCCGAGGGGCGCTACGGAGGAGAGAACGCCGGCCTGATGGAGAGCGATGACATCCATATATCCTTCACAGATATAGGCTTCTTTGGTCTTTCGTATCTCCGGAAGCGCGAGGTCGAGAGCGAAGAGGTTCTCGCCTTTTTTGAAGAGGTCTGATTCCGCCGAATTGAGGTATTTGGGCCCCTCGCCGTGAAGCAGGCGCGCGCCGAAGGCCACGGTCCTGCCGCGGCGATCGGCGATGGGAAAGATGAGGCGATCGGCGAAAAATGACGATCGCGGATTCTTCTTGGAAAATAGACCGCTATCGGTAAGAAATTCCTCCGAGTATCCCTTTTTTGATAGGAAGCGGTGGAGCCAATGCCGGTCCTGCGGCGCGTAACCGAGACGGAATCGCGCGGCCGTCTCTTCGGATACAGCTCGGGAAACGAGGTATTCGCGCGCAAAGGCGCCGCTTTGGGTTTTCACGAGTATGTGGTGATAACTACCGGCGACCCTCGAGTACATCTCCAAAAGGCGCTCGATCCGCTCGGCGGCGCCGTCTTCCCGACGCGGCGCGTTGCTCCCCTCGTACTGGACCTCGATCCCGAGTTTTTTGGCGAGGAACTCGATCGCCTCCGGGAAGGAAAGTTTTTCCAGCTCCATGACGAAGTTGACCAATCCGCCGCCCTTTCCGCAGCCGAAGCAATAATAAAACTTCCGATCGGGTTCGACGGAGAAGGACGGCGTCTTTTCGTTATGGAATGGACAAAGCCCCCAGTACCGGCCGCCTTTCTTGTCCAGGCGTACGTAGTCGCCGATCACCGCCAAGGCGTCGGCGCGGGCATTGACCTCCTGTATGGTGGCTTCTGCGATCAGGCTCATTTGCTGGAAGAACCGCGCTTCAGGTAGATGACGCCGGCCTCGACGTGCTCATCGAGCGTCTTTGAAAATCGATGGCGACCTTCCGCGGGATCTACGAGCCTGAAATAGAGGAAGTCCGTCTTGGCGGGTTTGAACGCGGCCGCCAGCGCCACAGAGCCCGGTGCGGAGATGGGCGCGGGGGGCAAACCTGCGTTCACGTAGGTATTGTACGGATGGGCAATCCCGATATCTCGATTATACAGGACTTCGGGATGCGGTTTTCCTTGGATCTCCGTAATAACGTATTCCACGGTGGCGCAGGACTGGAGCGCCATGCCGATCCTCAGTCTATTGAAGAAGACGCCCGCCATGAGCGGAGCTTCGTCGGTAGCCCGGTACTCGCGCTCTACGATGGAGGCTATCACCACGCGCCTGAAGAGCTCATCGCTTCCCATACTTTTCGACTCGGGCGCGAGCTCGCCGAGCCTTCGGAAAAAAGTTTCCGCCATCTTCCGGACTACTTGCGTCGCCGGGTAATTGCGCGGGAAGAAGTAGGTGTCGGGATAGAGATACCCTTCAAAGGTGGGTACGGGTATTCCGAAAGTCTTGAGCAGCTCGGGAGACGATGCTGCCTCCAGGAAGTCTCGGGCCGAGGTTATCCCCGCGGCTTCAAGGGCCGCGGCGGTCTTTCGGATCGTGAATCCCTCTGGAACGGTGACGCGTATCAGGAGTTGCCGTCCCGACACTAGGATATCGCGTATCGCGAACATGGAGAGAGGCGGATCAAGGCGATACGTTCCGGCTTTAACCGATTCCGGATCGAGGCGGGCCACGAGGCTCCAGAAGAGCCGGGATCGAATAAGGCCGGCGGCCTGTAGCCTTTCTCCGGCCGAAGTCGCCGTCTCACCGCTCCTGAGCTCGAACTCCACCGAACCGTCGATCGAAACGCGAACGCCCTCCACCGCAGCCAAGCCCGGTTTATCCGCGACGATGGCCGGGGGAGAATCAAGATAGGTCATAGAGATAAAGACGGCCGCGGCTATGAGCAGAAGGGCCGCGAAGCCGGCGGAGATGACTTTGAGAGTCGAAGACACGATGCGGGACATGATCACCTCACCAGTATGAACTCGACGCGACGGTTGCGCCATCGTCCGGCGGCATCCCCGTGGGGGACTATCGGCTCCCGGCCGCCGAGTCCGCGGGCCTCCAGACGGGAACGATCCACTCCACGGGCAGCCAGAGCCTCCAAAACGGTTCTTGCCCGCGACACGGATAGTTCGGCCAACTCCATCCGTTCTTCCCGTTCCGTACCCGAAAGGTTCACCGCATGGCCTTCCACCCGGATCCGGTACGCGGGGAAACGGGAGAGGACCGTCGCGATCCTATCAAGCACCGCCTCGTTCTTTGCGATCGTCTTGGAATCGCCCGAGGAAAGGGCGGCTGAAGAAGGCGCGAATTCGATGGAGGAGACGCGGATCTTGAGCCTATCGCCGTCACGGAGCACGAAAACGTCCACAGGAAGGGAGCCCGATCCTCTCCATACGTTAGCGAGGGCATCGCGGACGATCAATTCGTACGAATAATCCTGAGCGGCTTCCACCAGCTGTCCCTGGAGATCGCTGCCGTCCCATGCGAAGGGACTGCTGGGTACGGACTTCCCGGAAAAAGTCGTGAATGGATAACCTGCAGGATCTGAGATGGTCAGCATCCAGCCCGCGATATCGCTCGCGTCCGTCGCGCGGATAGAAATGTAGAGTTCGTCCGCCTCGCCGTCACCGTCGGGAGAAAAGGGTACGGGGCCCAGTTCAGCCGTCACCGTCGGCGGCGTCGTGTCGATCACGAAGGGGGCGCTCTCCAGACGAAGGACGTCGCCCTTTGCGTATCGGAGTTCGGCTATCGCTAAATACGTCCCATCGGCGGCGCGCGTCGCGTCCGCCAAGGCCCCTTGCCATCGGTATTCAGCGGGGGGAGATGACCGTTGGGAAAGAGGCCCCGAATCGGAAAGGCGATGGACGGTCTTCCCCGAAGTTTCCGCGATATCTACGGACCAGGACGCGAGGCCGTCGGTAAAGGCCGTCCCGAGGCGCACCAGCAAGGAATCGGCGAATCCGTCACCGTTCGGGGAGAACGAACGTTTGTCCACCGCCAGGGTGCCCGAGGGTATGCGGGCATCAAGGCGGAAGAGCGGTGTCTCCGCGGTGAACGAGTTACCCGCCGGATCGACCGAAGAAAGCCGATACCGGTAGTTCCCGTCGGCGAAGAGCGCGCCGTCCTCGTCCCGACCGTCCCACGCGACCGTCTTGGAAGGAAGCCCCTTCCACGAATAAGTTCGGATGATTTCTCCGCGACTGTCGAGTACCGCGCCGGTCCAGAGCCCCGCGCCTTCGGCTCCGCGATGCGACATTTGGACCGTATCGAGTATGCCGTCTCCGTTCGGCGAGAACACCGTTTGTCCGAGGGCCAAGACGGCGCGCGGCGGGGTTGAGTCTAGGGTAAAGGTGGAGGATTCCGCGGCTACTCGAGATCCCCCTTCGAACAGGACCGACAGACCGGCGACGTAATCCCCGTCGGGGACTACGGAACCGAACTCGTCGCGGCCGTCCCAGGCCAGGGCGGCAGGAAGCACCGCGATCCCTTCGAAGTACCGGACGACCGAGGCCGATGCGGTATTCTTCACTTCCAAGCGATAGGAAACGACGCGGTCTCCGCGCTCGGTCTTGAGCCGGAGGCGCACCCTCCCCTCAGCGGCTTTCGCTGAAAAAATAGCGCGATCGGTTATGACCGACGCGGCGAAAGGCGCCGATTCGAGCCTGATGACCACGGGAGGCGTAGTTCCGATAAGGCCGACCGCGCTGACGCCTTCGGCCACGTACCGATATCTGCCATCGGGGACCGGACGGCCCTCGGCGTCCAGGCCATTCCATTCAACGACGCGTTCCGTTTCCTCGCCGAGGGGGACGGAGAGGACTATATCGTCCTGCTCGTTCCTGATGACGCCCCGCCATTTCGCGCCGGCGGAAAGCGTATGGAAAAGGCCTATCCGATCGCCTCGATCCGGGATCAGCACAGCCTCGGACGCGCGAATGCGACCGCTCGGCTTCTTGGAGTCCACGACGAACGAAGGACTCATCGCCTGGGGCTTGTTTCCGTTTTCGTAGTTAAGGTCGACGAAGAAACGGTAGCGGCCGTCAGGGATCGGATCTCCCGCTCGGGAGCGTCCATCGAACCTGATCGCCGAAGGGAGGACATCGAGGCGATCGGCGGAACCGGACCAGCTTCGTAGCGATTTTCCCCCATCAGCGACGACGCTTATGGTCCACGACGTCAAACCCCGTACCCTCGGAGCTTGGATTCCTAGCGCGATCGAAGTAGTCGCCGCGTCCTGATCCGTAGATAAGGCCCGACCCTCCAAGGTAAGGCCGAGCGGCGTCGGCTCGGCGTCAACCACGATACCGGCGATCCGCACGCTCCCGCGATTTCCCGCGCCATCGATCGATTCGAGCTCGTACTCGTAGGTTCCGTCGCTCACGCTTTCGCCGGTATCCGTCTTGCCGTCCCAGGAGAACGAGCCGGGCGGTCCATCGGTCCAGCGGAAGGTTCGGACGATCGAACCCGTTGAGGAGCGGAAGATCCCCGTCCAGAGGGCCTCCGCATCGCCTTCCTGGACGATCCGCAAAGCGTCTCGAAGGCCATCGCCGTTCGGAGTAAAGACTTCGCTTCCTTCTACGCCCGCCTGAGCGACCGGGGCGCTTCCGTCCACGGAGAAGGCGAGCTCGGTCGCGTTGCCCACGTTGCCATATTCGTCCCGCGCCCAGGCGCGAACGCGGTATTCGCCGTCCGCGCTGACGACCGAAACCGGGACCGCGAGCGCGCTCGGCGCGCTCGCGCTCCGTTTCCTCGCCGCGAGCCGCTGGAATACATCTTTCGGCTCCGTATCGGTTAACGACTCACCGATCTCGAATACTCGAACTCCATCCGGTCCATAGACGAGGGCTCTCCATTCCGCGATCCGGGACGCGTCCCGGATCGCGATGGGGAGCGTGAGGGAATCGACGAGCCGGGGTGAGTACGGGGGCTTCGATCCGAGCTCAAGGGAAACTTCGGGGCCCATCGTGTCTTTTTGGCCCCGCGAAAAAACGGCCGAGGAAGAGACGACCGCAGCCGAGCTCCCCGCGGATTTGACCGAACCTGACAGGGCCGTACCGTAGTCGCCGAACCGCAAGAGCTGACTACCGCTATAGGTGACGGAGACGGCGGGAAACGCCCGGAATGCGTATTCGTCGGCGTCGATTCCGTCTTCGGCCCACGCCGCGGCCTCCTGGACCGACCAACGCCAGCCGAAGCCTATGTCGAGGTACCGGCCGAAGG
>JAEWSV010000192.1 GCA_023398155.1 Spirochaetota bacterium | reverse complement strand
CGCGTCCTCGGCACCAAGGGCGGACTCGTGCACCGGAACGTCGGCGAGGATTATCGGTTCGAGGCGGAGTTCTACACGGAGACGGCGGGCGGGCTCTGGGACGCGGCGTACCACGAACGCACGCTCTGGGCCGCGGGCGCCCGCTCGACACCGAGCGCCATGGCCCATTTCGCGGAGGCCATAACGGAAGGCAAGCCCCACGACGCGGACGGGCGCCAGGGTCTCGTGGTCATGGAGCTGCTCGACGCCCTCTACGAGAGCGCGCGGGCCGGCAAGCCCCTCAAGCTGAAGTAGCCTCCGCTTCCAACTCCTCCATCTCGGCGGGGCCCTCTTCGCAGGCTCCGCCGACCCCGACGGTACCGCCCTCGGTCTCGCAGGTGGTCTTGAAGTGGGAGATCCGGACTTCCAGGTCGGAACCCACCCCGGAAAGCTCTTCGGCCAGGCTCGCCGAACGATCGGACGCGTCGGCTATGTCGGCGGTCCGCTGGGCGATGGAGCCCATCGACTCGCGTACGCTCCGCCCGACTTGGTCCAGATCGCCCATGGACGCGTCGATGAGGCGGATGTTTTCCGCCACGCTCCGGGATTCGGCGTTGATGGAGGCGGAGAGCTCGCGGAGAGAGGTCATCGCCGTGAGGATCTGCCGGCCGCCCACGTCGGTCTCACCGAGGCTCGCGCTGATCTCGGATACCGAACGGGAGACTTCGCGGATGCGTTCGTCGATCTCGGCGAAAGCCAGGTTCGTGGCCTCGCTGCCTTCCTTGGCGCTCGCGATGGAGTCGATGATGGCCCGCACCGAGCCCGCGATCTCCCGCGATCCCTCGGCCGACGCCTCGGCGAGCTTGCGGATCTCGTCGGAAACCACCGCGAAGCCCTTGCCCGCCTCGCCCGCATGGGCGGCCTCGATGGCCGCGTTCATCGCCAAGAGGTTCGTCTGTCCGGCGATCGTGTCGATGATCTGGATCATCTCCTCGATCTTACCCACGCGCTCCGTGATCGCCTCGATCTTCTCGAACGTGGACTGGAACACCTCCCTGCCGGAGTCGGAGGTACGGACGAGGCCGTCCGAAAGCGAGCGGTCCTTTTCGGCCAGGCGCGCCATGTTGCCGATGGTCGCGAGCATCTGGGTGATGGAGGCCGTGGACTCTTCCACCATCGCGATCTGATCGGAGATGCGCTGGTCGAGCTGCCCGACGCCGCTCGCGATGGAATTGACCGAACGGCGGCTTTCGACGATGCGCTGATCGAGGCGTTCGGCTTGGGCTTCCACATCCCGAACCGCGCCGCGCATTTCGTCAAGTGAGACTCCCGTCGCCCTCGTCGCGTCCAGGAGCCGGTCGTGTACTTGGGCGTTCCGCTGGGCCGCGTCCTTGATCCCGAGCACGGAACCGTCGAGGGCTTGGATGAACTCGTTCATGCCGCGGGAAAGCACGCCGACCTCGTCCTTGCCCTTGAGGTCGAAGGAGACCGAGAGGTCGCCATCCTTGAGCCCGCGGACGCCGTTCGCGATGACGAAGATGCTCTTGGCTATGGAGTTCGCGAAGAGGATGGCGACGGCGCTGATAGCGATGATGAAGAGGCCGATGATGACGGAGGCCGTGAGCGCGGCGCCGGAGCGGATAGCCGCTATGCGTTGATCGATGAAGTCGCCCTGCTCCAGGATGACCTGATACGAGGATTCCAAACTGTCGTTGAGAATGCCGGTGGCGGAATCCAATCGGCTCAGATTATACAGGGCCACCACCCTGGCTTCCGGCTTGCGGTCTGCCACGGCGTCGGCAGCGTAGAAACGGCGGAACGAGATCGAATCGGCGAATACGAACAGGGTCTCGGCGTCCTCGTACAGCACGCCGTAGAGTTCCTTCACGGCCGCGAGGTTTTCCTCGTTGAGCTTCTGGAGGCGTTCGACGATGTCGATGGCTTCGGAAAGCCGGGCATCGCTCGTACGCAGGAAGGTAACGTCGCGCAGGTGCTTGAAGGCCTCACCGAGAAGGACCGTCGCCCTCTCAAACCGGGGGCGTTGCACAACGAAGGTGGTAGAGTCTAAACGATTCAGCTCCACCTGGACGGTCCGGATCGAAGCGGCGAGCTCGTCGAGGACCTTCCGTTCGCTCTCGATCCTTTTCACCGGCGCCTGGAGCACGAAGAAGACGGATGATGCCCCGGCCAGCAAGACGATGATTCCGAAGATGAGCAAGAAGAGTTTGGCCCTGATGTTCATAGGCCGAGTATAACATAGGTTTTTGACATCCTAAAGAAACGACATGAAACATGTTTCGTGAAATAATGCGGCCACGGGACGGGGGATTCCGGAACGGTCAGGGCGTTCGGGCGAGGGTACGCTCAACGGTTTCCAAGTCCGCGCGGAGACGGCGGTCCTCGGGGTATTCGGCGAGGGCCGCGAGCGCGGCTTCCCGAGCCTCCGGGAAATTCCCCCGGTTGTAGAGCGCGGCGAAGGCGTTATGCAACTCCGAGACGCGGTTAGACCGGTAGACGCGCAGGGCGTCCTCCAGTTTCCGGTCGCGCTCCCCGGCGGCTATGACGGCTTCCACGGCGGCGACGGCCGCCTTCCACCCCTCGGCGCGGGCGACGCGTTCCGCTTCCTTGAGTCGGGCGTAGACCGACAATTCCCGTCCCCGGACCTCGGTAACCGCCCCGCGCCGCACCGCGGCTGCGACGAGGGCGACGGCGGAATCCACGCCCTCGCCGGTGGCGGCGCCGGTGGCGACGCCGGTGGCGGCGCCGGTGGCGGCGCCGATCGCCGCGACCAATTCAGCGTCGGTGACGAGGGCGTCCAGCGCCCGCCGAGACTCCTCGCTCAGGATGGGCTGGAGGCGGAGCAGTTCGCTGCGCGCCTCGGCAGTCCGGCCCGCGCGCACGAGCTTTGCGAGGAGATTGTTCGAGACCGCGGCGATGAATTCTTCCCAGCGCGGATGCCGACCGTATAGGCCTTCGGCCTGGACGGCCCAGGCGAGCGCTTCCGCCTCCCTACCCGAACGCGCGAGCGACGTGCCGTAGTTGAGCATCCGGTCCAGAAGTTCCGTCTCCGCGCGTGCGGCGCCGGAGACCGCGGTAGCCGACGCAGCCTTCGCGGCGCTCGCCGGTTCCGCGGCGTTCACCGGTTCCGCGGCCGGCTTATCCATGGACAGCAGGGCGCGGCGGTCCACGGCCAGGCCGACCGCCTCGGCGTAGCGCCCGGCCACCTCCAGTTCCACGATCCGGTTGGATAGGATGAGCGAGATCAATTCCAGGCGGCTTATGGAAGTCCGCTGCCGGTAGTTGCGGGGCGAAACGTACGCGAACCCCGTCGTCCGCCCGAATTCGTCTTGGAATTCGATACGGTTCCCCGGATCGAAGCCGTAGGGGCTCGTCGTTTCGACATCGATGAGGTCGTCGCCGGCGCGGACGGAGCTGAAGGCGTGGTCCACGGTCGCCACCCCGTCCACCGTGAGGCCAACGGCGGCGGCGAGCACCGTGTAGAGCGCGGCCGAGGAC
>JAEWSV010000163.1 GCA_023398155.1 Spirochaetota bacterium | reverse complement strand
CCTTGAAGTAGGAGGCCGGTAATGGCAGGTATACTCGATTCATTCAAGCTGGACGGCAAGGTCGCGATAGTCACCGGCTGCGAGCGCGGTCTCGGCCAAGGCATGTCCATCGCCCTCGCGGAAGCGGGCGCGGATATTTTCGGGGTGAGCTATCCCGCGGACGCGAACGAGACCAAGGCGAAGGTGGAGGCTTCGGGCAGGAAATTCGCCTATATGCAGGCGAACCTCCTCTCCATCGACCCCATCCCCGAGATCTTCAAGAAGGCGGTCGCGGCGTACGGCCACGTGGATATCGTGGTCAACAACGCGGGCATCATCAAGCGGAACGACGCCATGGACTTCACCGAAGCCGAGTGGGACGACGTGATGAACATCAACCTGAAGACGGTGTTCTTCATGTGCCAGGCCGCGGCCCGGCAGTTCGTGGCCCAGAAGACCGGCGGCAAGATCATCAACGTCGCGTCCATGCTGAGCTTCCAGGGCGGCCTCCGCGTCCCCTCCTACACCGCGTCCAAGAGCGGCGTTAAGGGCATCACGATGCTGATGGCCAACGAGTGGGCCAAGCACGGCATCAACGCGAACGCCATAGCCCCCGGCTACATGGCCACCGACAATACCGCCCCGCTCAGGGCCGACGCCGAGCGGAGCGCGTCCATTCTGGACCGCATCCCCGCAGCCCGTTGGGGCGAACCGCGCGACCTAGCCGGGGCCGCCGTATTCCTGGCCTCCGCGGCCTCGGACTACGTGAACGGCTATACGATCGCGGTGGACGGAGGGTGGCTCGCGCGCTGAGGCATCGGTCATTGTTCATGAAGTTTCGCGCGAAGGCGCAAAGGACGCACGATGAAGAAGGGGAAAGAGGCTCACGCGAAGGCGCGAGGGTCCGTCTTGGTGCCTTTGCGCGAAACGATCCGGAATAGATTGTACGGAGGACGGCTAAGCGCTGTCGCGGCGGCCCTGCTTTTGGCCGCGGCAGGGGCGTGCGGGGCCGCTCCCCAGGGCGAGACGGGCGGCTTGAAGTCGCTCTCGGTGCGGACCACGGAAGGATGGGGCGGAGAGCTTGTGCCTGCTTTCTCGCCGGACATCCGTTCCTATACCGTCTCGGTGGCCGGGGATTGCCTCGGTATCGAGGTGAGCGCGGTCGCCGCGCCGGGCGGCCGCGTAGCCGTCAACGGCAGGAAAGCCGATTCGCTCTCTCCGGTCGTCGTGGTTCCTCCCGTCGGTAAATTCGCGTTTCCCGTCGCGGGCTTCGGTCCGTCCGGAGCCAAGACGACGTATAGGATCACGGTCGTCCGCGAAGACCTCCGCCCGACAGCCAAGAAGTTCCTCCGCCTCCGCTACGAAGACGGAGAGACCGGCCTCTCCATGACGTACCGCCTATTCGTCCCCGAGGGCGCCGACGGTGCCGAGGGCGCCGCGGGCGGCGAGGGCGGCAAGAGGTACCCGCTCGTCCTCTACCTACACGGAGCGGGGGAGCTCGATACCGACGACAATGCCTTGCTCGTCGGTAACCAGGGCCCGGCAGTCTGGGCCCGTCCCGAGGAACAGGCGAAGCGGCCCTGCTTCATCCTGGCGCCGCACTGCAGCCGGAGCTCAGGCGGCCGGGGACCGGGGGCGCCCCTCGGCTGGACTTCCCTCATGAAGTACGGGCCGGCCGCGAGCGGCGGCCGCACTCCCTTCGAGCCGACCGACCTCCTCGCCATCGCCTATCGGATCCTGGAGAAGGTGAGCGCCGAATACGCGGTGGACGCGGACCGGATCTACCTCACGGGCCTCTCCATGGGGGGCTTCGGGTCCTGGGCCATGGCCCTTTCTCACCCGGATACCTTTGCCGCCCTCGTTCCGATTTGCGGCGGCGGAGATCCCGCTCGGCTCGGCCGCATCGCGAAGCTGCCGATCTGGGTCTTTCACGGAGAAGCGGACCCGGTGGTCCCGGTCCAGGTGTCCCGCGCCTCCGTCGCCGCTCTCAAGGCCGCGGGAGGATTGCCCCGGTACACCGAGTATCCGCACGACGCATTCTTCCTGCCCAACGCGCACTTCTCCTGGGTCCCCGCGTACGCGGACGAGGAGATGCGGGAATGGCTGTTCGCGCAGAGGCGCTGACTCCCGATGTTCGGCTCAGGCTAAGTTGGCGACGATCTCTTCGTAGTGCCGCGTGGCGAGTTCGCTCTTTTCCCCGACCGCGCACGAGCGGATATCTTTGAGCTTTCGGTTCGCGCTCTCTATGACGATCATGCCGTCTACCATTTTCGATCGGACCGTATCAAGCGCTTCCAGGAATCGCGCGTCGTTCTTCGCCTTGTCGTAGAAGGAAAGTACGTACACGTAGTTGAGCAGGTTGTAGCGGACGAGCGGAAATTCGATCTTCATGAATTGGGTCCCGATGCCGTAACGGCAGGGGCCGAGGGGCTTCCGCGTCGTCCAATGATCGAGCAGGAAGGCGACCGCGCGGTCCAGCCGTTCGTCGGCGTTCAGGTACGGCGTATAGCGGAACACGTCCAGAACGGTCAAGGTCGGTCCGGGATTCGAGGAGGCGGTCTCGGGACCCTTGCCGTATTTCGACGCGTTGCATCGCCAGCCGCCGTCCTCGTGCTGCGCGTCGAGCAGGTGCCGGTACGTCTTCTGGAGCCGCGCGTCGTCCGCGTAGCCGAGCCTGCAGAGCGTCCGCGCGGCATTGGCGGTCTGGCACGGATAGATCGATCCTGAAGCGAACGTCCTGATTCGACCGTCGGCCTTCATACCGGCGAATATGAGCTCGGCGGCGCCTTTCAATTCCGGGGAAGCGGGGTCTGTCCCCAGCTCCGCCAAGAGCGCGGCGGCCTCCAGCGTGGACAGGGGGCCTCCGTTCGCGGTGCCGCCGTCCGGCGTTGCCCAGAAATCGGCTCCGTTGACGGCGCGGAGCGCCAATAACTTATCTATATCGTCGCTATAGGTATCCGGTCCCATGCTTCTTTCCTTGGAGGGCTCCGCGCCGGAGGCGCTCAGGCGTCCATCAGGTTTCGGCGCCCAGCACCGCGGATATCTCCGCCGCGGCCGCGCGGATGCGGTCGCGGTACTCGGTCCGCCGCTCCTCGTCGAAGCGGAAGGTCGGCCAGGACACGCTCATGGCCGCTATCGCGCGGCCTTTATGGTCGCGTATCGGGGCGGCGATGCAGGCCACCCCCTCCTCGTGCTCCTCGGCGTCCACGGCGAACCCCTGCTCCCGCACGCGCTCCAACTCCTGCTCCAAGGCTTCGCGGGAGCGGATGGTGCGCGGCGTGAACGGCACGAGCTTCATGTCGGCCATCGCCGCCGTCCGCTCCCCCTCGCCGAGGTCCGCGAGCAGGATCTTGCCTATGGCAGTGCAGTAGAGCGGGATCTTCTTGCCCACCCGGGAATACATGCGGATCGTGTATTTCGATTCGATCTTGAGGACGTAGAGGGCTTCACCCTCGTCCAGCACGCCCATGTGGACGGTCTCGCCGAGGTCCGCGGAGAGTCGCTCCGCCACGGGGCGGGCCACCTTCGGCAGCTCGATGTGGTCCAGGGCCTTGGATCCCACGGAGAAGAGCTTCATCGTCAGGAACCAGCGGTCGCCGTCGTCCTTGCGCACGTACCCGAGGTCGCGGAGGGTCAAGAGGAACCGGTAGGTCGTGGGTTTCGCGAGACGGGCCGACTTGGAGAGTTCCTCCAGGCTCGCGGAGGAGACGAGGGCGAGCCGCTCCACTACCCGGAAACCGCGCTCCACGGCGCTGATGGTTTTGGCGCTCTTGGCCGCGGTCCCTTTCGCCTTCCGGCCCACGGGGGCCTTCGTTCCGGCCGCTCCCGATCCGGCGGAGCCGCGGACGGCCTTCGCGCCGGCCGCTCCCGGGTCGGCGGAGCCGCCGCCGGTCTTGGATTCCGGGCGCTTCATCGGGCGAAGTACCGTTCCGCGTTGCCGAAGGAGATGTCGGCGACGATGCGGTCCAGGAGTTTCTGGTCGCCCGGTATCTCCCCTTCCTCGGCCCAGCGGCCCAGGAGGGCGCAGAGGATGCGGCGGAAATATTCGTGGCGCGGGTAGGAGAGGAAGCTCCGCGAGTCGGTGAGCATGCCGATGAAGCGGGGGAGGAGGCCGACGGCGGCCAGGGTGCGGAGCTGGTCCTCCATGCCGTCCTTGTGGTCGCAGAACCACCAAGCCGAACCGAGCTGCATCTTTCCGGGGACGCCGCCCTGGAAGCCGCCCATGATCGTGCCGAGCGGATAGTAGTCCTTGGGATTCAGGCTGTAGAGGATGGTCTTGGGCAGCGCGTCCTTGGATGCGAGGAGGTCGAGGAGGCGGGCCAGGTTGGCCGCTATCAGGCGGTCGTTGACGGCGTCGTAGCCCGTGTCGGGGCCGAGGGCGGCGAAGGCGCGCGAGTTGACGTTGCGGATCGCCGCGAGGTGGAGCTGCATGGCCCAGCCGCGCCGCGCGTATTCGCCGCCGAGGAAGGCGAGCACGGCCGTCTTGTACGCGTCGGCCGAAGCCTGGTCCGGTTTCCCTCCGCCGAGGGCCGTTGCGAAGGCCGCGCGGGCGGCCTTCTCGCGTGCCGCTTCGGCGGCCGCGCCGACCGGAAGCTCTCCCGGCTCATAGGGCGGATACTCCAAGGCGTGATCGGAGGCGCGGCACCCCATCGCGTCGAAGTAGTCGACGCGGCGCCGTAAGGCTTCCAGGAGATCATCGAACTTTTCGATCCTGACCCCCGCCGCCGCGCCCAACTTTTCCGCGTAGGCGGCGAAGCCTTCTTTCTCCAGATGAACGGCTTTGTCCGGCCTGAAGGAGGGGAGGACCTTCGTCTCGGTCACGCCTTCTTCCGCGATCCGCTTGTGCCAGGCCAGATCGTCGACGGGGTCGTCGGTGGTGCCGACGGCGCGGACTTTGAACTTATTGAAGATGCCGTAGACCGAGAGCGCGTCGGAAGAGAGGAGGGCGTTCGCCTTTTCCCAGATCTTCGGGGCGCTGGATTCGTTCAAGGTATCGGCGATGCCGAAGTAGCGGCGGAGCTCCAAGTGGGTCCAGTGGTAGAGCGGATTTCCGACGAGATCCTCCATCGTCCGCGCCCAGGCGAGGAATTTGTCGTAGGGCGCAGCGTTTCCGGTGACGTACTTCTCCTCCACGCCGGCCGCTCGCATGGCCCGCCACTTGTAATGGTCGCCGCCGAGCCACATCTCCGCGAGGTTCGCGAAGCGCTTGTCCTCGGCTATTTCCCGGGGCGAGAGGTGGCAGTGATAGTCGAAGATGGGCTGGCCCGCGGCCGCCTCATGGTAAAGCCTCTTGGCCGTATTCGTGGTAAGAAGGAAATCGTCGTCCATGAAACTCCGCATGTCCGCCCTCCGTATGCTCGCAGTGGAACGTCGTTTCATTGTTTCCCGATGTCGGCCAGGCTGTCAACCGCGACCGGCCGAAGCCTGCAAGCCGCGCGCTCACCCGATGCGGATCCGGTATCCCATCCCCCACACCGTTTCAACGATTTGCGGATCGGAAGGATCCGCCTCGATCTTTTCCCGGAGTTTCCGCACGTGGACGGTCACCGTGCTCGGGTCCCCGTAGGTGTCCTCGCCCCAGACGCGGGCGAACAGCTCTTCGCGGGAAAAGACCCGGTTCGGGTTATGCATGAGAAGGGAGAGGATTTCGAATTCTTTCGGGGTCAGCTCCACCTCCCGATCGAGGGCCCGGACGCGGCGGGCGTCCGCGTCCAGCGAGAGGCCGCGGAGTTCGATTATCGCGCTTCCCTTCCGCGCCTCCGTCCCGGTGAGGCGCCGGTGGCGCGCCAGGTGGGCCTTGACCCGGGCGATGAGCTCCCCCGGGCTGAAGGGTTTTGTCATGTAGTCGTCCGCGCCGAGGCCGAGGCCGCGGATCTTGTCGATGTCCTCCCGGCGGGCGGAGAGGATCAGCACGGGCAGTTCGGATTTTTCCCGTATGCCCGCGAGGACCTCGAACCCGCCCATGAGCGGCAACATGAGGTCCAGGATGACCAGATCCGTTTCCCCGTCGAGGGCCGCCGCGAGTCCGGCCGCCCCGTCCTTGGCCACGCGGAAGCCGAAGCCGGAGAGGGCGAGGTAGTCGCCGATGAGGGAGGAGAGGCTGTCGTCGTCCTCCACGATCAGGATGCGGTCGCTCATGCTTCCTCCATCGGGAGCGCGAGGACGAGGCAGGCGCCGCCGCCCTCGTCCTCCCGCGCCGCTTCGGCCCGGACGCTCCCGCCGTGTCCCGTCGCGATGAGCCGCGCGATGCTGAGGCCGAGGCCGCTGCCGCCCCGGTGCCGGGACGCGTCCGCGCGGTAATGGTAGTCGAACACGCGCTCCCGTTCTTCTTGCGGGATGCCGATGCCGTTGTCCGCGAAACGGACGACGGCGGTCCCGGCCTCGGCGGCGAGGCTCACGGTCAGGACTCCCTTTCCCGCCTCCGTATACGACGCGGCGTTCTGCACGAGGTTGGTCACGAGCCTCCCCAGCCTGAAAGGATCGATGCGGACGGGACACGGCGCCGCGGGGAAGGCGCCTCGGCGGATCGAAAGGCCGGGATAGTCGGGCGCGAGTTCGTCCAGGTATTCCCGGAGCCAATCGCGGAGATCCATCGCCCGCTTGTCGTAGGGGAAATCGGCGGTCCTGAGGCGCGAGAGGAGGAAGAAGTCCTCTATCAGGCGCTCCATGAACCGGCTCTTGGCCAGGATCGTGTCGATGTAGAGGCGCCGCTTTTCGGGCGCTTCGGCTACGCCGTCCCGGAGCCCCTCGGCGTAGCCCTTGATCGCGGCGAGCGGGGTCCTGAGGTCGTGGGAGATGCTGGCGGTCATCTCCTGCCGGTTCCGTTCCATCGCTTCCTGCCGCTCGAGCGATGCCTTGAGCCGGCCGCGCATCTCGTCGAAGGAGCGGAACACCTGGTCGAATTCATCGGAATCGCGGCCTGAGGGACGCGGCCGACCGTCCGTCACGGGGGAGAGATCCCCGTCGCGGATGCGGAGGGCCCGGTTCTCCAGGCCGCGGAGGGGCCGAAGCACGCTCCGCGAGACCATCCTGGCCAGGAAGCCGGTGGTCAGGACGAAAACGAGGGCGACCAGCGACGTGAAGAGGAGGAAGGGAAAGCGCCACTGCGCGAGCATGCGGCGGTAATCGACCAGGAAGTAGAAGGTGGCGTCGTCCTCCCCGCCGACGGCGAAGTCCCAGGCGTAGGAGACGAGGACCCTCCTGCGGGGAGGGCCGCGCCGATGCCGCGTCGAGACCCCGTCCTCCAGGAAGGCCGCGATCCCTTTCCGAACGGCGTCCTCGTCGGAGCCGTCCGAGATCCAGAGGGGCCGCTCTCCGGAGAATACCGCCAGGTCGCCCGCCCAGTCCAAGGCCTCGGCGAGGCGCCGGGCGGTTTCCGCATCGGCCCAAAATCGGGGGTTTTCCGCGATCGTCCGGCTGAGGAGCAGGGTTTGGGCGCTGTCGAGGCGACCGGTCCGTTTACGGTAATCCGCGAATCCGGCCCGGCCGGAGAGCGCGTGCTGGAGGACGCCGCCGATCAGGAAAAGGATGAGCGGGGGAATCACGAGCATGGCAACGTTTGAAATTATCAAGCGCGTGCGTATCTTCATGATTCCCCTACGGTATCATACTCCGCGGCTCTTTAACGGATCCTCATCCGCATCCCGAAGCCGATATGGGACCCGATCAGGTAAATCTTGGGTTCGAAGGTGACCTTCCCCGATTCGATATCCTCGCGCGCCTGCTTTCCCGCGTCCTTTGAGGCGAGGACCCGGTTCACGACGGAGAGCGTGAACCCGGCGGCCGCGACCCCCATCGCGGGCAGCACCTTGGCCCCGTCGCCGTCCTCCCAGTAATCGCGCATGAGGTCCCGCCTCTCGCTCCGCGAGAGGGACGAATCCTGCAAGTCGTCGGGGAGCAGGTAATGGTAGGCGGTCGCGGATCCCGCCATGATCGCGAGCTCGGCTCCGAGGCGCAGGATGCCGCCCGTGTAGTCGCCGACCATGAACTGGCCCGTGCCCGGCAGTACGAAGGAGAGGAATTTCGCGCCGCCTTCGTACCGGTCCTCCTGCATGGCGATCGAGGCCGCGCTCGCGAGGGAGGTCCATTCGGCCACGCTCAATTCGTTCGCCGTCTTGCCGGATCCTTCCGGCAGGGCCTGCAAGATTTCCGCGTCGGTGAGCCCGTCGTAGCCGCGGCCGCGGCCGAGGGCGAAGAGGCCTTCGCCGGCCAGTACGAGGGCGATGGCGATAGCGATAATCGATGTCTTCTTCATGTCTGTCTCCTTGTGATGTTAGCGGGTGGAAATAACGCGCAGTCTGCGCCGCATCTCTTCTTCGCCGATCTCGCCCGAGGCGAACCGTTCCCGCAGGATCATCTCGGCGCGGCTAGGGCGGAGCGGGCCTCCGGTGCCGGCCGAAGGCCGTATCCACCGCTCGTAGGCGAAATCGATCAGCTTGAAGGCGATCACGAGTTTGAGCGCGAAAAGGGAGATACCCAACAGGATCAAAAGGGCGATGGTCATGTCATTCCTCCTTGCCGCTCGATCCGCTCAAGACGGACCGCCGGCGCGCGAATTCCGCCTCGTCGATCTTCCCTTCGGCGAACAGCTCTTCCAGGATGGAGATCGAAGCGTCCTCCCGGCGGCGCGGGAAGCCGAAACGGCCCCCGACGAAGAGGATCAGCAGGATCACGAGGACGAAGCCGAAGACCGGCGGATGGCCGTGCGGCCTCCTGAATCGGTATTCCGGCCCGACGTAGGTACCCGGGCCGCTTGCGTTGTCCGGGCCGCCTGCGTTCCCCGCTTCCGCGGAGTACCAGGCTCCCGCGCAGGCGCGGCTATGGAGCGTTTTGAGCTCCGCCCACTTTTCCGGGGGAGTCAGGATCGCGAGCGTCGCGACCAGCGCCACCGCGAGGGCCGCCAGGGCGATGAGCAGCCGGGTGGATAAGGAAATATTCCGCATAAGAAACCTCCTGTCGCCGTTTCGGCGGCAGGGTAAAGCTACGGGACGCGGCTTAAGTGAATCTTGCGTAATCCTGAAGTTTTTATTAAGAAGCGCGCCTCGACAGAGGACGGACGAGGCGACTATACTGCGCCCATGAACGTCGCCGGCCAGGTCCTCGTGCTGTTCCTCCTCATCGTCATCGGCTATGCCGCCCGCAAGTTCAAGACGATAGACGACGGGGCCGTCTCCCACTTCACCTCGTTCGTCCTCAACCTGAGCCTCCCCGCCCTCATCCTGGCTTCGCTCCAGCGTCCGTTCAGCCGCGAACTCCTCGCCGAGTCCGGGACGGTCTTGGCCCTCGCCTTCGGCGTATACGCCGCCTCCTTCGCCCTCGCCGCCGTATACCCCGCGCTCATCCGCCCGGCTCGGAAAGCGCGCGGAGTACATCGGTACGCGATCATCTTTTCAAACGTCGGCTTCATGGGCTTCCCCGTAGTGGAGGCGGTGCTCGGCAAGGAAGCGCTCTTCTATTTGGCGATCTTCAACATCCCCTTCAACCTGCT
>JAEWSV010000162.1 GCA_023398155.1 Spirochaetota bacterium | reverse complement strand
CCTTCAAGATCCCGAAATTCGGCGAGCAGGCCATCATCACCAAGCTCATGGCCTTTTCCGACAAGGCCCGCCGCGAAGGCCTCCTGGCGTTGGAAGAAGAACTCGAGGACTTGGACGACGAGTTCATGAAGAAGGGCCTCCGCCTCGTGGTGGACGGCACCGACGCGGCCATCATCAGGGAACTCATGGACAACGAGCTTTCCCAGATGCAGGACCGGCACGCGGGCAAGATCGCGATGGTGGATTCCTGGTCCAAGCTCGCGCCCGGCATGGGCATGCTCGGCACGGTCACCGGCCTCATCGCCATGCTCAAGAACCTGGAGGACAAGAGCACCATCGGCCCGAACATGGCCGTCGCCCTCATCACCACCTTCTACGGCGCCTTCATGGCCAACGTCATCCTGATCCCCCTCATGGGCAAGCTCAAGGACCAGGACGCCGCAGAGACCAAGGTGAAGGAGATGATGATAGAAGGCGTCCTCTCCATACAGGCGGGCGACAATCCGCGCATCCTGGCGCTCAAGCTTCTCTCCTTCCTGAATCCGCGGGACCGGAAGGCCGTGGAAGCCGAAATACTCAAGGACTGAACTTCATGGCGAAGAAAGAGAAGAAAGTCACCATATCGATGGGAGCCCCCGAGTGGCTCACCACGTACTCAGACATGGTCACGCTCCTTCTCTGCTTCTTCATCGCTCTCTTCAACACCTCCGAGGTGGACGAGATCCAGCTCCAGCAGATGATCTCCTCCCTCAACAACATCGGCATGGGGGCCTCGGAGGGCGGCGCGACGCTCACGGCGGGCAGGAACGCGGATCTCGGGAACACCATCATGTCCCTGCCCTCCATGGAGAAGGGCCGGTTCATGTCCACCGCCAAGAAGAAGGCGACGAGCCTCTTCAACCCGGAAGTCAAATCCAACAAGGTGCGGATCAGCTCGGATGAGCGCGGGCTCGTCATCAGCCTGGCCTCGGACGCGTTCTTCGGCCCGGCGAGCGCCCGGATAGACTTGGAGGAGACGCGGGACATCCTCCTCAGGCTCGGCTCCCTCCTTTCTTCGGAGGAGGTCGCGGGCCGCAAGTTCAGGATAGAAGGCCACACGGACTCGGCCCCGGTGGATCCCGCGGGGCCGTGGGAATCGAATTGGGAACTGTCCACGGCCCGCGCGGTGAACGTGCTCCATTATCTCGCGGATATCGGGGTCGACGACCGGCGCTTCCAGGTGGCGGGTTTCGCCGACACGGTGCCGCTCGCGTCAAACGAGACGCGGGAAGGTCAGGCGTACAACCGCAGGGTCGACATCATCATCCTGGATGCCGGTCATCTATGACCGCGGCCGTCTGTGACCGCGAAAGCGCGTTTGCATACGGTCCCTTTTTCGTGTACTATACCGTAATCGGAGGAGTTGAGGTATGTCCGACAATCGCGACGAGCTTGACCTTGAAGGATCCGACGTAGGCGGCGGAGAAAGCTCGCCCAAGAAATCATCCGGTCTCGTGGCCATGCTCCCCGGACTCCTCAAATTCACCGCCATCGGGCTCGGCGCCCTCATCTTCATCGTCACGGTATCCATCGTCACCTACCGCATCATGAGCGGGTCCGGTAAAGCCCAGACCGTCCAGGCTGCCACCGAGGAATACCAGGGCAAGCGGCCCCAGCTCGACTGGTTCACCATCATAGGCGTCATCCGGACGCGGACCAACGACCCCACGCCTTCTTCGGTAGTCGTCAACGTGGTGCTCGGCTACGATCTCGGCGACAAGGTCGCCGCCAACGAACTCACGAACCGGCTCTACGAGCTCAAGGACTTCATGCGGAATTTCTTCAGCAGTAGGAGCGCGGCGGAGCTCAAATCGGAGAACGAAGCCCATCTCAAGCTGCAGATGAAGGAGCAGCTCAACGCGAGCCTCCTCCAGGACGCGAAGATCCGTGAAATCCTGTTCCAGCAGCTCGACGTGGTAGAGATGTAGGCGAGGGAAGACGGGTGACCGAAGTACTGTCGCAGGAAGAAATAGATCAACTCCTCACCGCGATCAACGCGGGCGAGACTGAACCTGAGGATTTCAGGCCGACCGCCGATACCCGCAAGATCAAGATCTACGACTTCAAACGGCCGGACAAGTTCTCCAAGGAGCAGATCCGCACGGTCTCCATCATGCACGAGACCTTCGCGCGCCTCACGACGACCTCCCTCTCCGCGAATTTGCGGTCCATGGTCCATGTGCACGTCGCCTCCGTCGATCAGCTCACCTACGAGGAGTTCATCCGCTCCATCCCGACGCCGACCACGCTCGCCATCATCAACATGGATCCCCTCAAGGGGAACGCCATCCTGGAGATCGATCCCGCGGTAACCTTTTCCATAATCGACCGGCTTTTCGGCGGCTCGGGCGAGGGTACCAAGGCGCAGCACGAGCTCACCGACATCGAGCAGTCGGTCATGGAAGGCATAATCGTCCGTATCCTCGGCAATATGCGCGAAGCGTGGGCGCAGGTCATCGACCTCAGGCCTCGCCTCGGGCAGATCGATACGAATCCGCAGTTCGCGCAGATCGTGCCCCCGACGGAAATGGTCGTCCTCGTGACGCTTGAGACCAAGGTCGGCGAGGTGGAAGGCATGATGAACTTCTGCATACCCTACCTGACCATCGAGCCCATCATCAGCAAGCTGTCCGCCCAGTACTGGTATTCTTCGGTCCGCCGCGGCACCACTACCGAGAACCTCAACATCCTGAAAGAGAAACTCTCCAACGTGGACGTCAACGTGGTCGCGGAGATCGGCAAGATCCAGCTACCGGTCAGGGACGTCCTTTCCCTCAGGACGGGCGACGTGGTTCGGCTCTACAACGTCAAGGTCGGCGACCCCATGACCCTCAACGTAGGCAACAAAAAGAAATTCCTGTGCCGTCCCGGCGTGATCGGAAAAAAAGTAGCGGTGCAGATAGTCAAGAAGATGGCGGAGCTTGAGCAGGACGAATTCGAAGAGCTCGCGTCGGAAGGAGAGGAAAGCTTATGAGCGATGGCGCCCTTTCGCAGGATGAGATAGACGCCCTCCTTGCGGGTGTGGATTCAGCCGGTTTCGGCTCTCCCGCCGCCTCCTCTTCATCCTCGATATCGGATGGCGATCGTAAGGCGTTGCAGGATTTCCTCGGTACGACGGTCCAGGCGCAGTCATCCAACCTTTCGATGATGACCGGTTCCTCCGTGGCCATCGGTTCGCCCCAGGTAGACGCGGTCAACCGCGAGTCTTTCCTGCAGCGGATCCCCGACATGGTGACGGCGGTCAAGGCCGACTTCACCTCGGGATTCCCCGGAGAGCACCTCTATCTCATGTCGGAGGATACCGCGAAGCGCCTCGCGAGCCTCATGAACAAGGAAGAGAACATCGAGCTGGACGACATGGCCCTTTCCGTCATCGGCGAGGTCGCATCCCAGCTTTCCGGAACCACGATCACCGCGCTTTCCGACCGTACCGGTAATAAGGGCCTCTCCGCGGAGCCGCCCCAAGCCACCAACGTG
>JAEWSV010000613.1 GCA_023398155.1 Spirochaetota bacterium | reverse complement strand
CTCCTGCACCGCGCGCCCTCCGCGCCTCGTCGTACGCCTCTCCGGGGTGCTCGACACCGCATCGTCGACCGACTTCCACGATTTCCTGCGGGCGGCGAAGGGGACCGCGGCCATGAGCGGCGGCCTCGCGGTGGATTTGAGCGGGATCCATTACGTCTCGTCCACGGGCATCGGCATCCTTTCCACCGCCATGATCGAATACACCAAGGACCGCATCCCCTTCGCGCTGCGGTGCGTCCCCGAAAAAGTCCGGAATATTTTCGAGATGCTCGGGCTCTGGACGTACTTCGCCATCGATCCCGACCAAACGAGTTGCGAAGGATGAGCATACGTACCGACCCTCACGACTTCACCCTCCTCAGCAGAACTATGCGCTTCCGCACGGGCTTAGCCCGAACCTTACTGAAATTCGATGACGATCCGCCGGTATTCCGAGCGATGTTCGAACTGTTCGCTACGGCCGTCTCGTCGGACGCGGCGCTCCTGCGCCGCAGGGACGAATCGGGGGCCGCGACGCGCGAAGCGTTCGCCTCGGCCACCCTCGCCCCGGAGGTCGCCGAGACGAGCCGTCCCGTCATGGAACGCGCCATTCCGCGCGCGGTGAAACCGGGCAAGGCCTTGCGCGTAAGCCGAGACGGAAATACGCTCGTCGCATCCATCGGGACCGAAGGTCCGCGCCACCTCGTCATGGTCTTCCTCAGGAATACGGTCCCCTTCAAACCCGTCGACCAGTGGATGATCGCACACGGCTTGGAATTGGCCGAACCGCTCCTCGACGCGCGCGCGGAATATAATCGCCGAGAAACCGTTCGCCTCAAGGCCGAACGCGAACTCAGGGCGAACGAAACGGAGCTCAAGCGCCTCTTCGAAAACTCGCGGGACATGGTCTATACCGTAAACGCGGAGGACCGAATCGCCTCCATCAACCCCGCGGGACTGACCCTGCTCGGACTCGCCAATCGCTTTGAAGCCGTCGGACACTTGTTCTCCGAATTCGTCGTCAATCCCGGCGACCGCGCGTATTTCCGCACCCGGATCGAAGAATTCGGTTTCGTGAAAGACTACGAAATCATCGTGAAGAATCCGGTCGGCGACCCGAAATTCTGCATCGAGACCGCTCACGCCATCCGGCACGCGGACGGTTCCGTAGCCGAGGTCCAAGGCATCGTCAAGGACATCAGCGACCGTATCGCGAACGAGAACGCGCTTTGGAAGGCGAACATCGAACTCGCGGAGTCGAACGCCCGCCTCCAGGAAGCCCAGCTCGCCCTCGTGCAGCGGGAAAAGCTCGCCTCCATAGGCCAACTAGCGGCCGGAGTCGCCCACGAGATCAATAACCCGCTCGGTTTCCTCAAGAGCAACCATCAGAGCCTCAAGCGGTATTTCACCGCTTTCCAACGCGCCTGGGAAGAAGCCGCCCCCGCGTTACCGCCCGACCTGGGAAAAGAAATCGCCGAAACGCAAGATCTCGCGTTCGCCGCCGAGGAGCTTCCCCACCTCTTCGCCGAATCCGACGACGGGTTCGCGCGCATCGTGGAAATCGTCAGCCAGCTCAAGGCTTTCTCCCGCGTGGATTCCGAACCGCACCGCGCGCCGTACGATTTGGAACGCGGTATCGAGAGCACCTTAGTCGTCGCGTGGAACGAGATCAAATACGTCGCCGAGGTCGAGCGGAACTACGGCGGCGTGCGTACGGTGGAGGCCGAGGGAGGCCCCGTCAATCAAGTGCTCCTCAACATCCTCGTGAACGCCGCCCAAGCGATCGCCTCCCAGGGAAGGAAAGATAAAGGCCGGATCACGATCACCACCAGGGAAGAACCGCACTACGTCATCTGCGAGATCGAAGACGACGGTCCGGGGATGTCGGCCGAGTTGAAGGACCGGATTTTCGATCCATTCTTCACGACGAAGACTGCGGACAAAGGCAGCGGCTTGGGGCTTTCCATCTCCAACGACATCATCGTAGTCAAGCACCGGGGACGGCTCACCGTACGCTCGGAACCCGGTAAAGGGGCGATCTTCACCATCGCCCTCCCCACGGATGCCCCCGTCGCCTCCGCAGAAGCGTCTCCGGGGCCGGAGTAACCGTTCGGCTTCCGCCCCGGCGGCTTCTCGATCCCCGTCCTGGGCGAACTCGGCCTAACCCGATTATTCCCCCGCTATCGAGGAGAGGAATGTGGCCGGCGGTTCCCATGCGCGTTCCCCGTATCCGCCGGCCATAAGCCAGGCGGCGGGAATACCGCGATCGGTGAGGTATCGGTGGACGAGCCGGTCGCGCTCCAGGCATTGGTCCAGGCCCAACGCGAGATCGGCGGAGGAGGCCAATCCGTCCAGGACGTACGGGTCCGCGCCGTCCACGACCACCGCGAGGTCGGGCCTCCTTCCTTGCGACATCGCCTCCAGCCGGGCGAGCCCTTCCGCCAAGTATTCGACGTAACGCCCGTCCTCGCCTCGCGCCACCGGGATTTCCACGTCGTTCGGGATGAGCGGAGCCCTGGCATTTCCCCGCCCGTCGCGCCGGGCGGCTTCCACCGTCGCGGCGTCCAGCGGCCAACCGGAGGCCATGTGGATGGAGAGGGTCAGGGTATCTTCGTCGGCCGCCGCGAGTTCCGCGGTCCCGTCCCCCTTGTGCGCGTCCATATCGATCACCCAAACCAACCCGACGCGGCCCTCGGCGCGGAGGCGCGCGATCGCGATCATGATGTCGTTCACGGGGCAGAACCCCGCGCCGGCGTCGCTCCGGGCGTGATGCATCCCGCCGCCGAGGAAAAACGCGAAACCCGGTATCGGCCCCGTACTCGTCAGGGCGAGCCGACATGCGGTATAGGAGGCGGACACCTGAGCGAGAATCGTATCGAAGAGGGCCGGGAGGGGTCGAACGGCGCGGCCGGGGTCATATCGATGAGGTTCCCCGTCGCTTCCGATAAGTTCGTAGGTGGACAGGAGCTCCCGCTCCAGCCCGCCGCCCGGCGTTCCGTCGTAGAGACGCGCTACGAAGCGCGCGTCGTGCACCCGCTCCAGATCGGCGCGGCCGACCGCCAAGGCGGACGGTTCGACGCCGAGCAGCCGCGCCGCGCCCTCCAATCCTTCCACCAGCAATTCCCGCGCCCGTGCGGGGTGCGCGCGCTCCAAGCAGGCCACCACCGTTCCCGCGCGCGAATCGAGCACGGGGATGAGGATACCGTAATCCAAGAAACGCATGGCGAGACGGGGCGCGTAAAGGATCATGTCCGGCATTGTAGGCATGAGCGCATAAGCGCGCAATGCGCCGGCCGGTTTTCCGGCGGTATCGTCCGCGCCCGCCGATCCCTCATTTCCCCCGTCGGGCCCGCTTCCTCTTGGCCTGCCGCTCCGCGAACCTGCGTTCGGCCTCTTCATCCCGACGCCCTTTTTCCGCACCGCGGGCGCCGGCCTTCGCGAGTTCGAACGCCGCATGGGCGGCCGCGATGGCCTTGGAAGGCCCGTCGCGCTGCTCGCGTGCCGCGCGCCGTATGCCTCGCTTGATCGACATCGCCGGGGCGGGAGCGGATAAACGGAAATCGGGCGGAATAGGCCGCGCGTCCCGCACGAGGTCCGCGAAACGCTCGCGCATGAACTGGAGTAGTTCGGCGTTGGCGGGCTCCGCGCCGAACACGACGCGGGCGACGAAGCGTCGATCGCGACGGTCCGTCACGACTACGCCGATCCAGAAAGGGTCCTCGAAGAAGATGGTGAATTCAGTTCCGTCCATGACGAGCCTCCGGGTACGACTAAGCACCCGCGAGGATAGACGGCTCGACGAGCCGGTTACTAGCGTCGCCCCCAGGAAGGGACGGCGCAACCGGACTACCTACCGGTTCGTGTTTTTTCCAACGCGTACGATAACGAGATCGAAAATGTCTTGCGGAAGACTAAAAGGGAGATGATACTCGCGTCAAGAGTTTCATGGCGAACATCAGGGATCCATCCATCGAACGACCGGCCTCCGGCTCCGCCGCGGCCATCATCGGCGCGGGCCGCAGGGCTGCCGAAGTTTTGGCCGCGGCGAACGCCGGCCTCA
>JAEWSV010000140.1 GCA_023398155.1 Spirochaetota bacterium | reverse complement strand
AGCAGGTTGTCCGTGCCGAGCACGTTATTCTCGATGGCGGCGACGGGATTCTCCTCCATCATCGGGACGTGTTTATAGGCCGCGGCGTGGAAGACCACGTCCACCTTGAGTTTCCCCAGAATGAAACGCATGTACTCGCGGTCCTTGAGGTCACCGATGATCGGGACGATCGTCGCCTTTTCGCCGACGCCCTCTTCCTGGAGGAGCCTTAGTTCTCGATCGATCTGATATATGGAATTTTCTCCGTGCCCGAAGAGGTAGAGTCGCTGGGCGCCGCCGGAGAGCAGCTGCCGCGCGAGCTCGCCGCCTATGGAACCGCCAGCTCCCGTGACGAGGACGCGTTTGCCGCGCAGGTACGCGAGGCTTTCCCTGAGACCGATCGCGACCGGGGTGCGTCCGAGCAGGTCCTGGGGATCGATGGAACGGGCCTGGATGAGGTGCGCGTCCTCTTCCAGTATCTGGGAGATGCCGGGCAGGATCTTGATCCGCTCGAAACCCGCCTTCTTGAGGATCGCGTAGAGTTCGCGGAGGTATTCCCGCGATGCGCTCGGGATGGCGATGATGGCCTCGTCCGCGGGATTCATGCGGAGGAGGCGGGCCACGTCCTTGATCGGGCCGAGGACCGGAATGGAATCAATGTTGCGGCCGATCTTCTCCGGATCGTCGTCCAAAAAGGCGACGACCTGGCCGAAGACGCCCTTGGCCGCGATTTCCCTGGCTATGGTCTGGCCCGCGAAACCGGCGCCGATGATATAGATACGCGTGGATCTGAAGTCGCCCATCAAACCGTCGAAAGGAGGAAGCCGCCGCCGGAACGCCCGCATCCGCGGTGTCTCGACGCAGTCTCTAGACGCGCGCGATCACCTCGAACGCGAGGTCGATGGCGAACGAATCGTCGTAGAGGTCGAGCTTCACTTTCGCCCTCCCTTTCCTCTTATCGACCTTTATGATTCTTCCCTCCAGTCCTTTGAGCGGACCCTCCGCCACCGCGATGCGGTCGTCGTCGCCGAACCATACCTTGGACTTTTCCGCCACCGGACCGAAGCCGATGAAGTGTAGGACCGTCTCTAGGTCGCGGCCTTCAAGGGGACGGACGTCTTGGTTCGATTTGAGGAAGCGGAAAAAGCCTTCCGTGCGCCGGAGCCCCCAATAGATGAGGGGGTCCAGGCTCCCCTCGGTCTCCAAGAAGATATACCCGGGAAAGATCGGCGCTATCTCGTTCTTGGTGACGCCGGCTTTCCGGATAGAAAGCTGCCTTTGGGGAAAGACGAGGCGCACGGCGGCCTGGGGCCACCGCGCCTTGAAAAGGCGGATGTACTTTTCTTCCGCTCGGGTACGTACCTGGATCGCAAAATAGTCCATAAACCGATCGGAAAGATAGCATGGAGAGCAAGTTCGACGCAATCGGCGGTTCAGTGCGTCCACGAAAATGCCGATATCTGCCAATGGAGGCCGAGATGGGTTTTCCTGCAAGGCTCATGGCTCTATGCGTATCCTGTCTCGTCTGCTCGCTGCCGCTCGCGGCTGCGACGGTGTGCGTGTGCGTGCTGGAATCGGGCCTTCCCGAGGAGGCCGCGCCTGCGGAAGCGTCGTCCGCATGGGAGGCCGGCCTCATGGCCGCTCTTTTCGATGCGGGGCACATCGTTACGAATGCCGCGCTCGTGCGAGTTCAGGCGTCGGCTGAAGGGCTCTTCACGTTGCCTGAACGAAGGTTCGGCGCCTTAGCGGCGAAGGACGGCGGCGCCGAAATCCTGTCGGTAGTGGTGCTCGATTACGGGTATGCGGCGGATGCGACGCGGCCTTCGCCGAGAAACGTCGCGTACCGCGTCCTGGATGTGGAAAGCGGCTCGGTTCTCGCCGAGGGTATGAAAGAACGAAACGTAACGACGGATAGCGCGACGGAAGAGGCCCGCGAAGCGGGAGAACTCGCGCGAATCATGATGACTCGCCTCAAGGAAAGGTGACTATGAAACGAATAGCTACGACGCTCGCTTTGGCGTTATCGGCGGCGGCCCTGCTCACGGGCGCCTCGGTCTGGGAAGGCGCCGCGGTTTCCGCCGCGGCGGGAGAGCTTCCCGATAGCGGATATTTCGTCGCGACGAACGCGTTCCCGAAAAATACGGTCGTGGACGTGAAGAACCTCGAAAACGACAAAACGATCCGCGCGGTCGTTTCCGGCGGATTGGACGCGCCGGGACTCCTCGCATCCCTCTCCCGTGAGGCCGCTTCCGCAATCGGTTTGTCCTATCGCGATATCGGTCGCGTACGGATGACCATGCCGGCCGATCCGATCGCTTTCTCGCGGTTCAACGAGGGCTTCGAGCCCAACGGCGATCCCGATCGCAATCCGCAGGCCGCCATCGCCGCCGCATCTGCGGGGACCGAGGCGCTTCCCGCCGCGGGAGCGGCGCCGGTCCTTGCGGGCGGGCCGACCCCGGGTGTAGTCGCTGACGAGGAAATCCCCGTCGATCTGGCCGACGCTACGCCGGACGAAGAGGTGCTTTCTTCAGCGGAAGCCGCCCCTTCCGCTGAGGTCGGGCCTGTCGCCGCGGTCGCACCTCCGGTGGTCGCACCTCCGGCCGAAGAGATGCCTGCCGAGACGGCGTCAACCTCGGGACTCGCGGAGGATGCGGTCGCCGCTTCCGAGCCGGTCGCCGCTGAGCCGACTCCTGTAGAGGCGGTCGCCGTGGCCGCTCCTCCGGCAGGCAGCTCGGCGGCCGAGGAGCCGATAGAGGCTGAGCCCGCGCTGATGGCGCCTCCATCCGCCGAGACCGTCGCGGTCGTCGCGCCCCCAGCCGAAGAAGTCCCCGTTGATGGAGAACTCGCGGCAGCGGAACCGGTTGTGACCGCTGAGTCGGCGGAACCGTTAGCTGCCGTTGCGCCGGTTGCGGAAGCAGCTCCGGCCGCGGAAGCGACTCCTGCCGCGATAGCTGAGGAAAGCATGGGCGAGCCCGCTGTCCCCGAAGCCGCTGCTCCCATGGACGCTCCCCCCGGAGGCGTCGTGGACATCGCGCTCGTCCCCGCCGAGGAACGGCCGCCCGTCACTACGGAAGCTGCGGCGCTCCCCGCCGACGCGGAAGTCGCCCCGTTGGTTGAACCAGTCGCCGTGCCGGAAGGCGTTCCTTCCGCTACGCCCGAAGTAGCCGCGGCGCCGCTTACCGATCCGGAAGCGGCTGCTGAGGTCCTTCCGGCCGAGACGTCGGCGCTTCACGCGTTCAGCGCGCCGGTGATCGCTCTCCTCGAAAAGGGGAAGTAC